>CAZDQE010000009.1:0-50255 GCA_964507395.1 uncultured Eubacteriales bacterium
GGGAATCATCATACATTCAACAGTGGGGTCAGATGCGGTATGAATAAACATAACTGTTTTACTTAACGCTCCGCCCTTTGAAAGCTCATCCTTAAAATAGAGGAAATCGTCATATTTAAGTCCCATGCCGCCGAGCACGATCACATCGGCTTCCGCCTGCATTGCAATGCGTGCAAGAAGCTGATTGTAAGGCTCTCCCGAAATAGAGAAGATGGGCAGCTTCTGAGATACGACCAAGGTGTTGAACATATCAATCATAGGGATATTTGTTCGCATCATACGGTTGGCAAGAATACGTTTAGTGGGATTAACGGAAGGTCCGCCGATGGGTTTCATATTATCCGTAAGTGCCGGACCTTTATCTCTCGGTTCGCCCGAACCGTTGAAAATTCGTCCTAACAGGTCTTCGCTGAAAGATACCCGCATTTCACGGCCTAAGAAACGGACTTCATCGCCGGTAGAAACTCCCTGTCCGCCTGCAAACACCTGCAGCGAAACAATATCGCCTTCAATCTTGTTGACCTGTGCAAGTGATTTTCCGAAGCGTGTATTTATCTGAGCCAATTCATTATATCGAACGCCCGTTGCTTTTACGGTAATGACGTTTCCGGTGATAGATTCAATTCTGTTAAATACTTTATTCATTCTTACTCACCATCCTTTAATAAAAGCTCTGCCTCGCGGCCGATTTGTCCGCCGCCTTCTTCATACAATGCATCAATTTCGGCTTCAACCTTTTTAAAAGCATCGCTTTCAAATTCGGTATAGTTCCAGTCGATAAACTTCTGACGCATACGGTTAAAGAAATTACGGGCTTCGTCCTTAGTGCTGATGGCATATTCGCTGCCCAAAACAGAGATAAGTTTGTCGGTAACATAACGCTGACGCAGAGTGCCGCAGTTTGCATCGATCAGATCGAAAGAGTTTTGCTGCAGATAGACCGCATCAAGCATTTCCTCTTTCAGATAAATGATATAATCGGCAAGAGTTGTACCTTCTTCGCCGACAACCTTCATCATTGAGCCGATCTCATCTCCGTGGTGAAGAATGTTTTTGCAAAAGTCGGATTTTTTTCGGTCTATAACACTTTCGTATTTAGACCAGGAAATAAGCGGATCAATGGCGGGATACTTTCTTGCATCCGAGCGTTCACGGGATAAGCCGTGGAAAGCGCCTACTACCTTTAAGGTTGCCTGCGTTACAGGCTCCTCAAAGTTACCGCCTGCAGGAGAAACGGTACCGCCGATAGTAACAGAACCCGTGCCGCCGTCAGGCAAACGGACATAGCCTGCTCTTTCATAAAATGCCGCAATATAAGATTCGAGATATGCGGGGAAAGCCTCTTCGCCCGGAATTTCTTCAAGTCTGCCCGACATTTCTCTGAGTGCCTGTGCCCAACGGGATGTAGAATCCGCCAGAAGCAGAACATTCAGACCCATCTGACGGTAATACTCGGCAAGTGTTACCGAGGTATAGACCGATGCTTCTCGTGAAGCAACAGGCATAGATGAGGTATTACAGATAATAATTGTGCGTTCCATAAGAGAACGGCCTGTTTTGGGGTCTGTAAGCTCGGGGAATTCTGTCAGTGTTTCAACGACCTCGCCTGCACGCTCGCCGCAAGCAGCAATGATTACGATATCAACATCGGCATATTTTGAAGTGGTGTGCTGTAAAACAGTTTTACCTGCACCGAACGGTCCGGGAGTGCAATAGGTTCCGCCCTTAGCAACGGGGAAAAAGGAATCAATAAGACGCACTTTTGTTTCCATAGTCTCAACGGGTGCCAATCTTTCGCTGTAGCATTTTACGGCACGCTTAACAGGCCACTTGAATGACATTGAAACAGAAATATCCCGTCCTCGTTCATCAGTTATAACTGCAACCGTATCTTTTACGGTATATTCTCCCTTTTCCGCAATTGATTTTAACGTGTAATTTCCGAGCAAATAAAAGGGGATAAAAATTTTATGTGTAAAAGGTCCTTCGGGAACTGTTCCGATATACTCACCTGCACGCAAAGTATCACCGATTCGGGCGACGGGTGTAAACTCCCATTTTTTCTCGGTGTTCAATCCGTCTGCATAAACTCCGCGTTCCAAGAACCAACCTGCCTGCTCAGCCAAAACGGGCAGCGGATTCTGAAGTCCGTCATATATCTGACCCAGCAGACCGGGACCAAGCTCTGCTGACAGCATATCACCTGTGAATTCCACTTCATCTCCGCATTTTATACCGCCGGTCATTTCGTAAACCTGTATCTGCGCGATATTTCCCCGGATACGGATAACCTCACTTTTAAGAGCAGTGCCGTCTACCTTAACATAACATATTTCATTCATGGAAACATTGCCGTCAAATTCAACAGACACCAGATTTCCGTTAATACTTAATACCTTTCCTGTATTTTCGGTCATTATATAGCCTCCAACCTGTCTCCATTCAAAATGGAGCTGTAAATATTTTTATATGCGGCTTCTCCGAGTTCCGTATCAAACTGTCGTATCCGCAAAATCAGCTTCAATTTCAGTCCGTAATAAAAGACAAAATCCTCTGAGAATGTATCCATCGGTCTCAGGGTTTCTAAAAATTCCAAACGATAATCGGAAAGAAATTTTTCCGCTTCCATAGGACTTTCCTTCTCAAGCGCCGTGCTTGCCACCTTTGTGAGCTCCACAGGCAACTGTTTGTTCCCCATATCAAACGGCTTTTTCATTTTATCCGCCCTGACCTTACCGAGAGCAAGTCTCAGGTTCCGTTCACCCTCGTTCCACGCTTCAACCAATGCCGAGCTTGATCTTTCAGGATTCACGGGCGGTACAAGTGTTAATTTTTTCATTTCACCCTGTGCCTTTTTTCCTAAAAAGCGGCCACACAACTCGAAAAACCGTTCCTCTGTAATGGGAATCGGCATATTTTCACCGATTCCATCCAAAGACGGTAATTGTGATATCAGATAATACTCAGCCATAATTACTCCGCCTCTTTCAGAAGTTCCGTAACTTTAGGGCTGAGATAGTTTGAAAGCATATCTACCACTTCATCAGCAGAGTAATCATAATATGCACTGCCGTTATTTACGGCAATACGGAAGCCTCCGTCAAAATTATCGTTTGCTTTGAGAGTAACGCCCTTAAGCATTCTGCCTTTAAGACCTGCAAGCAGAGTTTCTTCAAGCGACCTCAGATCCTGACTGTTCAGAATCACCGCTATATCCTCGGCAGACGGCTTGCTTGCCCAACACTCAACAACATTCACGATCAGTTTTGCAAGCATTTCAGATGAATACACTGCCGTTACATTTTCACCGATTATTGCTTTAAGCTCTCTCGCAACGCTTTCTCTGAAAGAAATCAGCAGATTGCGGCCTGCCTGACGAATGGCATCCTCACTTGAGCGAACCATACGTTCATTTTCGTTTTTAGCATTAAGCAGAATTTTATCGGCTTGTGCCTGCGCGTCTGCGATGATTTTTTCAGCCTCTTCTTTTGCAGCGTTCAGTATAGACTCAGCCTCTGTTTCCGCCACTTCTACGCCATCTTTTTTAATCTGATCAATCAGTTCCTGCAGTTGTATTTCCATCATGCTATCTCCTTTTTTAATTAATTCTGACTGTATTATTTGTAAAATCATCCGAATCATAATCTTGACGCTATTGCAAAGATTTTGAACGAGGCTGCGGCGGAAATATTCCCGCCAAAACCATATTTAATTGCTGATTCAAAAAGTATATAAATAATATGTCTTTTTTCTTTGAAAAAGCGTAAAGGAACCAACATTCTCTGCAGTCAGCTGGTTCCCTTAAATACTATTTCTCAATTTTTAAATATTATAACACAATTTACTTTTTTGTCAAGACTTTTGCTCGATAAAAGATAAAAGTGAGTTGATTATCTTATCGACTGAAATCATCCTTCTGCACTTCCGCTTTTACTGAATTTAACATATACCGAATACTTTGTACGGTCTGAGTTTATTCACTCAAAAAATCAAATGCTTTTCTTCCGCTCACGGAATGCTTGCCGTCAAATATATCTATGTGGAGTTTATCTTCCGCGCCCGTCAGAGAGTAAACACGTTTTATATTTTCATGTGCTTTTCTGCTTGCGGCAATCGGAAAAAGCTTATCTTTTTCGCCTGATTCAATGAGCAGCTCCCTCGGCGCAAGTGATGATGCAAAATCGTATATTTCTCCTGTTTCCATGATGCGGGGAATGTAATTATCGGGACAGTGCCAGAGAGAAAGTATGCTGTCGCGGAATGTGTTCACATAACCGCTGACTACAATTTTTCTGAATCTCTCATCAAGGACAGAAGCATACAACGCCGTCAGTCCGCCGCCCGAAATTCCCATGCAGGAAAGCCTTTCTTTATCCGCATTTTCCTGTTTCAGAAGTATTTCGGCACACACTGTTGCCTGAAAAACACGCATTGATGCTACGGTAAGTCCGTAAGGCAGAAGATGGTGAGAAAGCTCATCACAGGAGCTCATATAAAAAGGCTTTATCAAATCTTTTTTCAGCCTTGCTTCACCAAAGCCGAAAAGCTCAGGTGCAATAACGACACAGCCACGCTTTGCAAGCTCTGCGGCAAAATTCTTCTGATAATTGTCAAAATAATTCAAATGCTTCTTGTTGCCTCTTTTTGAAATTCCGAGAATCTGTCTGACACCGTAGCCGTGACCGCAAAGAGCAACAACTCCGGGAGCCTTTTCTTTCAGATTCTTCGGCACAAGCATATACACAAGCATTTTAAGTCCCTTGCAAACCTCAACGGAATATCTGCTCAGAGTATATTCGGGATAGTCAAGATTTTTCCCTTCGGGAACAAGCCTGTAATCTGTAACTTTATCCGGAATTTTATCAATGCCCAATATGTCCTTTGCTTTACTTCGTATTTCTTCCCCTGCTCTCAGGGCAGCTTCACGGGTACTTACGTTTTCATAGGGCTTCGCGCAGCTTTTTCCGTAAATTTCCTGCATAAACAAATCGGGAGAATACGGACTGTTTTTCATAATCTCACCTCAGATTCAGAATTCCGCTTTGCCAATAACTTTTGCATTTTTACTGCTTGTACCCACCAGAACGGAATAGGACTTATCAAGCTTCCAATCGCCTTTTTTATCATCGTAAAACTTCATGTCATCAAAGTCAACCGTGATTTTAACTTCTGTGCTTTCGCCTTTTTTTATGCTCACACGTCCGAAGCCCTTGAGAAGTTTAACAGGTCTGTCCTCATCTTTGTTTTCGCTTGCAATATAAACCTGCACGACCTCGTCGCCGTCAAGCTCACCAGTGTTTTTCACCTTTGCAGTAATTTCCAGTTCATTTTCTTTTTTGCTCAACGAACACTCACCGATTTCAAACTCAGTGTAAGAAAGACCGAAGCCGAACGGATATTGCGGTTCTGTTCCTTTCTTATCAAGCAAAGTATAGCCGTGATAATAGCCGTAATCAATTTCACGCGCTTCATCTGAAATATGAAGGAAGGGCGGATAATCCGTGTCATTATATGCGATTGTAAAGGGAAGTTTTCCGCCGGGGTTTACATCACCGCTGAGAACATCCGCCAGAGCATTGCCGCCCTCAAGACCGCTGTAGAAGGAGAAAAGAATGGCGTCTGCAAGCTCTGACCAATCTTTTATCACATAAGCACTGCCGCCTATAATGTTCACAACAAGCTTTTTGCCTGTTTCAGACAATGCTCTGATCAAAGCTACATCTTCAGGGGGAATTCTTAAATCTGCTCTGTCACCGCCTGAGCCTTTAGGTTTTTTCTTCACTTTGCCTAAATTAACAAGAAATTCGCCTTCCTGAAGCCAGTCACTGCCGACACAGGCAACAATAACGTCGCAATCCTTCACTGCTTCCTTTGCCTTTTCGGCATCACAGCCGTTATAGACCTTCACATCACCTTCACCGAAGCGATTTTTGATTCCCTCATAAGACGTGACAGTGTAAGGGCTGTAAACATTACTGCTTCCGTGGTCGCCTACATTTATCTTGTTTGCATATCTGCCCACAACAGCTATTTTTTTACCTTCCTTAATCGGCAAGGTTTTGTTCTCGTTTTTAAGAAGAACCGTTCCTTTTCCTGCAACAAGCCGTGAAAGCTTTGTGTGCTCCTCTGAAAGAATTACGGATCGAGCCTGTTCTTTATGCTCAGGCAAGGTTTTGATAAGTGCTTTCAGAATTCTTATCACACTAAGGTCAATATCTTTTTCCGTAAGCTCACCTTTCCTTAGCTTATGTTTGAGAAAGGCGTAGCGGAAATAATAAGGCATTTCCATGTCCATACCCGCTTTTACGCTTCTTGCGGCATCGTAAATACCGTAAAAGAAGTCAGAAAGAGCAAAGCCCTCAAAGCCCCATTTGTCCCTCAGAATATCTGTAAGAAGAGCTTTATTTTCACAGGCATATGTACCGTTGACTTTATTGTAAGAGCCCATTATCGACATGGCACCTGCATCAATACATTTTTTGAAATGAGGAAGATACACTTCATGGAGCGTTCTTTCATCTGCTTTCGCATCAACACTGAAACGCAGGTCTTCAATACTGTTGAGGGCATAGTGCTTAGGACAGGCGATAATGCCGTTTTCCTGCATTGCTTTCGTCAGAGCTACACCCATTTTCCCAAGAAGAAACGGGTCTTCTCCGTATGTTTCCTGCGCTCTGCCCCACATGGGATTGCGAAGAAGATTTATGCACACTCCGGCAAAAAGATTTGCACCGAGTGCGCTTGCTTCCTTTGCCATGACCTTTCCGACTTCATACTCAAGCTCATCATCAAATGTTGCTCCTCTGAGCATTGAAACAGGGAAGCATGTACAATTTCCCATAACGATTCCTCTCGGTCCGTCAGTGAAAAGAACAGGGGGAATACCTAATCTTTTACAACCGCCTGCAGGGTATGCTTCGCCGTTATAATATCTGCCTTTTGTGAGGGTGTTTTTGACAGTAACGCCCATTGCATGACCTTGCATCGTGCGAAGTTTTTCCTTAAGTGTCATCTCTGACAGAAGCTTTTGCGCAACATCGTTCAGATTTTCGCTTGCAGGATTCTTTTTGTAAAGTTCTGTCGCCTGATTGAAATTCATTTCATGTCCCTCCTAAGCCATGGTTTTTAGCATTTCTTCTGTAATTTCGTACTGTGTTTCCTTACCGTTCAGCAGGTTATCAAGCTGTTCAATCATGTAAAAAGCCATTCTTTCGGTTTCATTTCCGAGACTTCCTGCAATGTGCGGTGTGATTATTGCATTGGGACACCAGAACAACGGACTGACATAAGGAAAAGCTTCACTTTTGAGAACATCTGCAACTGCCGTTCTTGACGGATGTAGAAGCAGACTTTTTGCAAGGGCAAATTCGTTGACCTGATTTCCTCTGCCTGTATTTATAAATGTGCTGTGTTTTTTCATCAGCTTAAAATATTTTCCGTCAAAAATATTTTTAAGCTCTTTTTTATCTGCAAGATGATTGCTGACAACGTCACATTCTCTGAAAACCGTTTCAAGGTCCGCAAGCGTAACGCCAAGCTTTTCAGCCCTTTCTTCCGTTACAAACGGGTCATAGGCTAAAACCTCAACATCGTAATTTTTCAGCCTTTCCGCCACAAGTGAGCCGATGGTTCCCAAGCCTGCAAGACCAACCTTTGCACGGAAAGCCCCTATGCATTTCCGGCTGTGAAGTAAAGAATAGGGAAGGCATGACTTATACCTTTTCGCACTCTGAAAATAACCTTTCAGAGCCAACGTTATCTGCGAAACAGTGTATTCTGCAACGGGCACTGCATTTGCGGCGAAGGCACTGAAAACGCGGACACCGCAACGAAGAAAAGGTTCTGCAAAATACTGAACGGTGCCTGCACTGTAAAATAAGAATTTCAGCTTCGGAAAATATTTTTTTATCTCCTCTTCGGTGAATTTTATCATTCCCCATGTAGAAAAAGCAACTTCGCAATCACTTAAAAAGTCTGAATATTTTTCTATGCTATCCCTGTCAATACGCTCTGAAAGAACACCGTAAGCTTTCAGATTTTCAAGAACCGACTCTGAATAAACCTTTGAAAAATTACGCTCATCTGAGCCCAATAATGCTATTTTAATTTTAATCACCTCAACAGCTTTTCAGTTTTTCAACATCTTTTATAAAATTCTTTTCTTTTGCACCTTTTGTAAATTCAACCATTACAACACCGCTGAAATTCATCTCCGAAAGCTTTTTCAGTATTTTGTCAATGTAGAGCCTGTCTTTCTTTCCGAATCTTTGCTCACGGATCAAATCGCGGTAGCTTACATGAACATTTTCAATAAATCGGAAGGTTTTTTCGATTCTGTCCATGTCATAATCGAATCTCAGATATCTTGACTGAAAATACGTTCTGAAATTATCTTTGTTCAGATCCTTTTTCAATCTGATAATCGCTGAAGTATTGTTGTTGAAAGTATTATCGTGACATTCGGGGCAGACAAGTAAATTGTATTTTTCTGCTGTATTGCAGATATGCGTTAAATCTTCAAGGAGATTTTTATATTCATCTTCCTCTGTTTTTTCACTGTCCTTGCTTCCGAGCCACACTCTCACGGAAGATGCGCCCATAATTTCTGCATTTTTACAAAGCTGTTCCCAGTTTTCTCTTTCACGGGAACCAACTCTGTAATAACTTCCGTATGAGCAGATCGTTATACCGTTTTTATCGCAAAGCTCTCTCGCTTTTTTTGCATCCTCAGCAGTTTGCACATGAACGTCAGAGCCCCACTCTATATAGGAAACTCCCGCTTTTTTCGCAATTTCCACTACCTCAGACATGCTTTTATTTCTGAATGTTACGCTTGCAACGCCAATCTTCAAGTTATTCATTTTTACACCTCATCTGTAAAAAATTCAGATGTATTTTTCAAAAGGCTTATCAATTCGCGGAACAGGTTTTGTTTCCTTGAATGATATTTCACCTCTGTCGGTTATTGTAAGATATTTTCTGTAAGAAAGGTTTTCTTCTGTCCTTTCACCTTTTTCAAGAAAAACAGCACCGCCTCTGCTGCCTGTCTTCGGCATTTCTCCGATTATGGTTTCAAGCAGAGCTTTTGCACTTAAAAGCATATCTTTGTCATAAAAACATCTGCTTAAATTTTTATGCCTTAAAGGAAAATCTGACAACAGTTTCTTTATTTCATCAAGCAAGGAAACACACTCTTCCTTGTTTCTGATGAACGCTGCACAGTGGCTCATTTTTGTTTTTATATGAGAATAGTCAACTGTTTCATCAATTTTAAAATCTTTATATTTTCCGAAAAGCTCTTCTTCTGATATTTCAGGAACATCAGAGTACTTTTTACTTTTAATATGCTTTGCGCACAAAAGACCTCCCACCTGAGTGTCATTGAGTGCAGTTCCCCCGGGGCGGGCAAGACCGAATGTGCCTGCAGCTTCGCCGATAACATAAAGACCTTCAACGTCTGTTTCGTAATTATTATCGGTAAAAACACCGCCGTTGTTGTGCTGGGCACAGACGGCAATTCGGAGCTTTTCCGAATAAAGGTCTATATTCTGCCGTGCATAAACCCCGATTGCTTTGGGATTGAGTCTTTCAAGACGCTCAACGGGAGTAGCCGCATCTGCATCATTTTTTGAAAGATATTCTCTTCCCTCTTCGCTCAGATTTTCAAAAGAAAAGCCGTCGGGATTCCTCGTATAATCAAGATAAACCTTTCTGCCTTTTTTCGTTTCTTCATGTACTGCAATATCAACCCTTGAGGATTTTTCAGCACGCTCGAAGCTGAAAGGCCACTGATATCCTTTCAGGAAAATATTGTCACACATTTCTTCCGCTGAGGAAAAGTATTCTCTCAAAAAGTCATATTCTTTTCCCTCTTCGTCAACGCTCACGAAACGGGGAATGACCTGCATAAAGCTTCCCGAAACATTCCAGCGGAAATCTACAGATGCCATTCCGTACTGCCACTGGGAAAAATTGCAGAGTCTTACTCCCGCTTCAAGGAGAACTCCCGTCATTCCGTGCTGAGATTCGGGATAAACGGAATTTTCATATATACACGCGGGAGCACCTGTTGCGGCAATAATATTTCTGCCGTAAAAAATTTCAAAATCGTTTGTTTCCGTATTAAGAGCAAGGACTCCCGCTGCTCTGTTCTTATCTTTTATAATTTCCGTAACCTGTCTGTTATCAAAAAAAGGTGTTCCGTTTTTTTCAAGAACAACTTCTTCAAGCTTTTCCGTCATTACCTTTGAAGTGAGAGGTCCGATCGACGTTGCTCTCACAGTATCATCATGGTCTGTTTTATAACCGGGGAAAGCACCGTATTCATCAGTAGGAAAGCCTACACCGTAGTCGCAGAGTCTTAAAAAGCACCGTGTACTGTTCAATGCCTGAAGATACATCTTCTCGCCGTCACAACAGCCTGAAGAATAAATATCATCTGCCATTTTGTAAGGACTGTCAGGCGTGTAACCGTCCATTGAAAGCTTGTAATAGGTCTGCTTGTCACTGCCCGTATTTCGGGAGGTTCCGCTCATTCTGTTCTCAGATAAAATTGCAATGTTTTTTATGTTTTCTCTGTACAGCCAATCAGCGGCACTGAATGCCGCCGCACCGCTGCCTATTATTATGGCATCATAAATCTTTCTCATAAGCATCTCACATTAAATCCGCCGTCACAGTCAATAACTGTTCCTGTGCAGAAATCAAAGTTCCCCTTTGCTACAGACACAACACATTTGCCGATATCCTCAGGCTTACCCATTCTCTTGATAGGAGTAACACCCTCTTCAATCATTTTCTCGTATTTTTCTTTAACCTTTGCTGTCATATCGGTGTCAATAATACCGGGTCTTATTTCAAGAACACTTATTCCGAACTCCGCAAGACGTGCTGCATAAAGCTTTGTAATCATGGAAATTCCCGCTTTTGAAATGCAGTATTCACCGCGGTTGACAGATGCTGTATAGGCTGACATTGAGGAAATGTTCACTATTCTTGCTTTGCCGTTTTCCTTCAGCAAGGGGACAAATTTCTGTGTAACAAAAAATGTACCCTTCATGTTTATATCAACAACAAAATCGAAATCATCGGGCGCGATTTCCAGAATATCTTTTCTTTCTCTCGGTGCCACACCTGCATTATTCACAAGCAGGTCAATACTGCCGAATCTTTCCTTTACTGTTGACACCAGCTTTTCAACATCATCAGTTTTTGAAATATCGCATGGGACAAAAAGGATTTTGTTCTGATATTCTTCATACAAATTTTTCAGCTCATCGCTTTCTTTTCTCGCAGAAAGGACTACAAAAAAATTTTCTTTCAGAAGCTCTTTTGCAATGCCGAGACCGATTCCTCTGCTTCCTCCTGTTACAACTGCAACCATTGTTACCCCTCCTTCTTCAGAACATGCTTCTGATAATAAGGCATGTAAATGTCTTTATCTCTTACGGGACAGCCTGAAACAGTACCTGCTCTCATAAGCTCAGAGCATTTACTGCACTTAAGGCAGAGCTTATGTTTATCAAGGGCACCCTTTTCAAGATAATCTTTGTAAAAATCAGGATACGCGAAGGTAAGTCTGCCGAAGCCTGCAAAGGATGACACACCGTCATTAATAATTTTCTCTGCATATTCCATTGATTTTTCGCCCATATATGTCAGGCCCGAAGAAATAAAGTGCATATCATCAAAACTGTTATTCAGTTCTTTTGTTACATCGTAAATTCTCTTTACACCAACATATCCGTCTTCGGGCGAATTCATGCACGGGCGGTTTATGTGAGGAATAAGATAAGGGTTGCCCAAAGTGAGATTTATAAGTCTTATTCCCTTTTCGTAAAGAGATTTTATAATTAGTTTTGTTTCTGTCAGGTCAATTTTGTCTTTTTCATCAACGCCGTAGCCGTACGGGTATGGAAAACAGTCGCAGGCATTAAGTCTTGTTGTGACAAAAACACCTTCGCTGACGGCTTTTTTCACCGCATCTATACAATCAAAGTAAAGTCTTGTCCTGTTTTCAAGGCTTCCGCCGTAAATGCCGTCACGCTCCTTTGCGCTGAGAAACTCGTTGAACAGATATCCGTGACAGCATTTAACATCTATCCCGTCAAAGCCTGCTTTTTCTGCCAGCCTTGCAGCTTTAAAATATTTTTCGGGAATTGTTCTGCAGTAGTCATCTGTAACAACAACATATGGCTGATTTTCTTTCCCCTTTTCCCATAAAGCGTTGCGGTATGCAACAATCGGTGCAGGAGCACCCTCGGGCTTGCTGAATCTTCCGCTGTGAGTGAGCTGAACAATAATAACAGGCTCAAAGCCGTTTTCCCTCAAAGAAATTTCTTTGATTTCTTTAACAAGCTCTTTGAAAGAAGCTGCTGTTTCTTCGTTCAGAAAAAGCTGTCTCGGATTCGCTCTGCCTTCATTGCAAACGGCAGTTGCCTCAAACCATATTATTCCCGCACCGCTTTTTGCAAAGCGCAGATATCTCCGCCTTGTAAGCTCATCAATTGCCCCCTGAGGTGTTCCGTCACACCCTTCCATGGGGTGGAAAACAATACGGTTGGGAATTTCTCTGCCGTGTATTTCCAAAGGTATCTGAAGAACAGTTTCCATAAAAAGTCTCGCCTTTCTGATTTTTTAATTAATACAGATAAACCGCTGTCCCGGTGTAAAAACAACCTTTATTCCGATTGAACCGGCGATTTCTTTACCGTTTTCAAGAGTTACGGTGTATGTTTCTTTTTCGCCGACAAGCTCTCCGTTTTCGTACCGACCGATGAATTCAGCAAGCTCATCCGCTTTCACTTAAAGGCTCACCTTATCACCTTTTTCGGCTGTCAGGGTTCTTGCAGCCGTGTCTGCGCCTTCAACAGAAATATTGATGTTTACTGTTTCGCTCGCCTTGCTTTCCGGACCGGACGACAGTGTGAGAACAGAAAATGCAGTTATAGGTGCCGCAATAAGTGACAGAGCTGTTTTTAAAATTCTTTCATCATCTTAAATAAATTATACTATCTCGTTTTCCAAAAATCAATACCCTTGCTCTTTCACACCGCTTATGATATAATTGCAAAAAGATGGTGGCAGAATGAAATTAAAAGAAAAGCTTTACGACATTATCATGAAATAAGAGGTGTTTGAAATGATTTTTGAAAACATGGACAGAATTGTTTTTGCAGGAGATTCCGTTACCGACATGGGAAGCGACCAGCCTGTGGGCGAGGGACTTTTTGACAACGTTGGCAGAAGCTATGTGAGAGTTATCGAAAATATGCTTGCCGTTTATTACCCCGAAATAAAAATACGCATTACAAACTCAGGAATTTCAGGCAACACAAGCCGCGACTTGCTTGCACGTTTTGACAGAGATGTTGTGTCTTTTTCCCGTTCAGTACCTGTTTTATGATACCTTGCTGAATGAAAAAAGACTTGAGCCGAAAGAGACCTACTGCCTCAACAGAAAGAAAGTAATCAAACGTTCAAAACCTTTTCTTCTCCTTGGTGAAGACGGTTTACAGATTGTTTCTTATCCGCTTCAGATGGTACGAATCCGTCGTTTATCAACGCCGAAGAAGATGTATTCAACTCTTCTGGAATTTTCAAGAATGGGCGAAGAAAAAAGGTGGAAATATACAGAGGATGACTCTGTTTTCAACACTGTGTTCGACACCATGATTGATGAAATTTCAGAAAAGTGAGTTTTATAAAAAACGAAATTGAAAGCGGTGCAATATAAAATTTGCGCCGCAGGCCCGACATTCTGCATTAAAAAATCCCTATCGTGTAACCGAACACGATAGGGATTTTTATTTTATGCATTGTAGCCGATTTCGATTGCACCCAGGTTTATGTCAAGCATATCCTGATGTCTTGCCGAAACCACGTGTGAAAGTGCTTCTTTCACGTTCTCGTAAGCGATAACATCACATTCCTTCATAAGCTTACCTGCAATAATCATGTTTGCGAGCTTGGGAATGTTGTTTTCATTTGCAAGCTGTGTTGCGGGAAGATAGAAAACTTCAACGTCATCTCTCTCGACCTTTCTGCCGATGAGTGAGCTGTCAAGGATAATCTTACCGCCCTTTTTAACCATACTTTCGTATTTATCAAGTGAGGGAAGATTCATTGCAACGAGGATATCTGCTTCACTGATAATGGGTGAGCCGATGGGATCATCGCTGATGATAACGCTGCAGCTTGCTGTACCGCCGCGCATTTCAGGGCCGTATGAGGGAAGCCAGCTTACCTGCTTGCCTTCGTCAAGACCTTTGTATGCCAGAAATTTACCTACGAACAGAACACCCTGTCCGCCGAATCCTGCAAAGAGGATGCTGCATGATTTACTCATTTTGTTTCCTCCTCTGCATAGATATCTTTGTAAACGCCCAAGGGATAGTAGGGCATCATGTTTTCTTCAAGCCATGTGAGAGCTTTCTCAGGTGTAAGACCCCAGTTTGTGGGACAAGTTGAAAGCACTTCAACAAGTGAGAAGCCTTTGCCGTCAAGCTGATTCCGGAAAGCCTTTTTGATTGCTTTCTTTGCTTTGTTTACATTCTTTACGTTGTTGACTGCAACTCTTTCGATGTAAGCCGCGCCGTCAACATTTGAAAGAAGCTCTGCAACCTTAACAGGGTAACCTGCCATGCTTACATCTCTTCCGTAGGGTGAAGTCTGAGTTACCTGTCCGGGAAGAGTTGTGGGAGCCATCTGGCCGCCTGTCATACCGTAAATTGCATTGTTAACGAAAATAACTGTTATATTCTCTCTTCTTGCTGCTGAGTGAACTGTTTCTGCAGTACCGATAGCTGCAAGGTCGCCGTCACCCTGATATGTGAAAACAATCTTTGAGGGGTCTGAACGCTTAACGCCTGTTGCAACAGCAGGAGCACGTCCGTGTGCTGCCTGAATCATATCACAGCCGAAATAATTATATGCCATAACTGAGCAACCGACAGGTGCTACACCGATTGTTTTGCCTTCGATTCCGAGTTCATCCATAACCTCGGCAACAAGACGGTGGATAATACCGTGAGTACATCCGGGGCAGTAATGAAGGGGAGCATCTGTAAGTGCATGGGGTTTATCAAAAACTACCATTATTTGTCGCCTCCTTTATTTGCTTCGATGATTGCATTCAGCACCTGCTCAGGTGAGGGAATCATACCGCCTGCTCTGTTGCAGAGTGTAACGGGTTTCTTGCATTCTGTTGCAAGGCGAACGTCTTCAATCATCTGTCCCATTGACATTTCAACGCTGATGAATGCCTTTACTTTGTCTGCAGCCTTTGCGAATGCTGCTTTGGGGAAGGGCCAGAGAGTGATAGGTCTGATAAGACCTACTTTGATGCCCTGTTTTCTTGCCTCAAGAACTGCGTTCTTTGAAACACGTGATGCAATACCGAATGCGGCAACGCAGATTTCTGCATCTTCCATCATGAATTCTTCACAGAGAGGTTCATTTTCTTCGATTGCCTTATATTTTTCATAGCGTTCAAAGTTGAATTTTTCAAGCTCTTCGGGAACAAGTGAAAGTGAGTTGACAATGTTGTGCTCTCTTTCCATGTTTGTACCTGTAAGTGCCCAGGGCTTTTCGTAAGTTTCGACTTCACCCATGTCAAGGCTTACAGGTTCCATCATCTGTCCCATTGTACCGTCTGCAAGAATCATTGTAGGCATACGGTATTTATCAGCAAGGTTGAATGCTTTGAATGTAAGTGATGCCATTTCCTGAACTGATGCGGGAGCGAGAACGATGAGATGATAGTCACCGTGACCGCTGCCTCTTGTCGCCTGGAAATAGTCTGACTGTGAGGGCTGGATACCGCCGAGACCGGGGCCGCCGCGCTGAACGTTAACGATAAGTGCGGGAAGGTCACAGCCTGCTATGTAAGAAATGCCTTCACTCTTAAGTGAAATTCCGGGGCTTGAAGAAGATGTCATTACTCTTTTACCTGTTGCAGCAACACCGTAAACCATGTTGATTGCTGCAATTTCACTTTCTGCCTGAAGGAAAACGCCGCCCTCAATTTTGGGCATACGCTTTGCCATGTAGGCAGCAACCTCTGTCTGAGGAGTTATGGGATAGCCGAAGTAATGGCGGCAGCCTGCCATGATAGCAGCCTCAGCAATTGCTTCATTACCCTTCATCAATACTTTTTCTGCCATTATTCTCACCTCTCAACCTTAATAACACAATCAGGACACATTGTTGCACATGCTGCACAGCCTACGCATTTCTCACTGTCTGTAATTTCAGCGGGATGATGTCCTTTAACATTGATTTTGTCTTTGGAAAGGGCAATAATCTTTTTGGGACATGCCACTACACAAAGACCGCAACCTTTACACAAATCTGTTGCGAAAGTTACCTTTGCCATACTATCTCTCCCTTTAATTAAAATTCTTAGTCATACTTTCTTATATGTTGCAAATTGAGGGGCATTATATTTTCTATTCTGCCTGACAATTCGTTATACAACGATTTTTTGACCGTAGTCATTTTAACAGGTAAACCTGTCATTTGTGAAATTTCTTCCGCATAAGGCACAGACCTTAAAACATCCTCGGCGGTTGTTTCTTCACCTAAATTTGAGTTGTTCACGATTGCTGTGAATTTAATTCCGCCTGCCTGCTCCACTTCTCTCATAACCTCTGCAGTGCTTTCTGCATCAGGGGTAAGCGGTCTGTACTTGTTTATCACGAAGAACATTTCGTAGTTGTTCTCTTCCAGAATTGACGGTGCGTATCTTCCGAGAGCCAGCGCTCCTCTGTCATCACCGCCGATATCCATTACAGCGTATGTTTCTTTGTTATGAACAATCGAATACATCTGCTGAGGAATTGCAGGCAAGTCAACGTTTGAGTTTGCATACACCGAGGAAATCAGGTGTATGCCCCTTTTTTCAAGCTCATCCTCTGAGTCCTTTGCGCGGTAGTAAGGATTTACTATGTCAAGGTCTGCAAGACAAACGTCAAGTCCTGCTTCTTTTATCTTTACTGCATAGTTTACGGCGATATTGGTCTTACCTGAGCCGTAGTGACCTGCAAAAAGAGTTACTCTTTTAAAGTTCATTTTGCTCACCGATTTTTTATTGCGGGCAGATGATATCCGCCCCTACATTTTATTGAAGATTGATGAGAAATCGAGGAAGATGGTATTTTTCTGACACGACGGTGTACGTGATGTACTCCAAGCGGCAAAAAATGTCATATTACCGATTTATCGCAATCTTATAATTTATTTCTCTGGATTTTACCGCTTACCGTCTTGGGCAGTTCGTCCTTGAACACAACGATTCTCGGGTATTTGTAAGGTGCGGTATGCTCCTTGACGTACTTCTGAATTTCCTTTTTAAGCTCTTCAGTGCCTTCTGTTCCCTTTGTGAGAACGATGCTTGCTTTAACAACCTGTCCTCTCACTTCATCGGGAGCAGCGGAAACACCGCACTCAAGAACATAGGGAAGCTCCATAATAACATTCTCGATCTCGAACGGTCCGATACGGTAGCCTGATGACTTGATGACGTCATCAACACGTCCCACATACCAATAGAAGCCGTCTTCATCACGCCATGCAGTGTCGCCTGTATGGTAAAGTCCGTCATGCCATGCTTCGTTTGTCTTTTCTTCGTCAAGGTAATATCCTTTGAAAAGACCGCAGGGAACTTTCTCTGATGTGCGGATAACGATTTCACCCGTATCACCAATACCGACAGAATTTCCGTCAGAGTCAACGATATCAACATCGTAAAGAGGAACAGGTTTACCCATTGAGCCGAGTCTGTGCTCTGAGCCGAAAAGGTTACCGATAACAAGAGTTGTTTCCGACTGACCGAAGCCCTCCATAACCTGAAGTCCCGTAAGGTTTTCAAATTGCCTGAACACCTCGGGGTTCAGTGCCTCGCCGGCAATTGTTGCATGCTCAACTGATGAGACATCGTACTTGGTAAGGTCTTCTTTAATCATCATTCTGTACATCGTAGGCGGTGCGCAGAATGTTGTAATCTTGTATTTTGCAAACATCGGAAGAATGTCTGACGCGTCAAAGCGGTCAAAGTCATAAACAAATACTGCCGCTTCGCAAAGCCACTGTCCGTAAAGCTTGCCCCACATGGATTTTGCCCAGCCTGTATCTGAAATCGTAAGGTGGAGTCCCTGGGGATTTACGCAATGCCAATAGTTTGCAGTGATAAAATGTCCGAGAGGATATTTGTGGGAATGTGCTGCGATTTTGGGATAGCCTGTTGTACCTGATGTGAAGAACATAAGCATGTAATCATCACCGCAGGGTGTATCCTCTGTTCTCTCGAAAACATTGCTGTAAAGCTTGAATTCTTCGTCGAAGTTTCTCCAGCCTTCGCGGGACTCTCCGACGATGATTTTTGTCTGAAGTGAAGGTGCGTTTTTCTCTGCAAGCTCTACCTGCTCAGGTGTGCCGTCGTCTGAGGTACAAACGATCGCCTTGACATCTGCCGCATTGAAGCGGTATTCAAAGTCATGGTCCTTAAGCTGATGTGTTGCGGGAATTACAACTGCACCTAATTTATGAAGTCCGAGAACTGCAAACCAGAACTGATAATGGCGCTTGAGAACAAGCATGACCTTGTCGCCCTTTTTGATGCCGATTGCCTTGAAATAGTTTGCAGCCTGTGATGAATATTCCATCATATCCTTGAAAGTGAATATTCTCTCTGTCTTGTCCTTGGAAACATGAAGCATTGCCATTTTATCAGGCAGTTTCTTTGCGATACCGTCAACGATATCAAAGGCAAAGTTGAATTTATCCTCATTTTCAAAGGAAAGCGAAAGAAGCGCTCCCCTTTCATCCTCAACGGGATGGATAAAGTTGTGGTAAATTCTTCTGTTTGTCTTAACTCTCTTGGGAGCTGAGTTCATCTCGGTTTTCGCCTGTTCAAGCTCAGGAATAGGCTCGCCTGAGGGGTTAAGAACAATTGCATAGAATTCACAGTTTTCACCGCCTACGGCAATCATACCGTGAGGTGTTGCACTGTCATAATAAATGCTGTCACCGGGAAGAAGGGTTTCTGTGTGATTACCAACCTGAACCTTAAGACGGCCGCTGATGACAATATCACATTCCTGTCCGTCATGGCTTGTCAGCTCAATTTCCTTTTCTTCATCACCGGGATTATATTCGCATTTAACATAAAGAGGCTCTGCAATTCTGTTGACAAAAGAGGGAGCCAGATTGAAATACTTAAGGCCGTGAGCCTCCTGAATTTCCTGTCCCTGTCCTTTTCTTGTAACGGTGTAGGATTTAAGAGTAGGGCTGACACCTTCGATAATGTCAGTTACGTCAACCCTGAAAGCCTGTGAGCATCTGTAAAGGAATGCGAAGGTAAGGTCACGTCTGCCCTCTTCGCAAAGTATGTACTCTTCAAGACTTACACCTGTTTTTTCAGCCATTTCGGCCTGCGACAGATTCTCAATCTCACGCAGCTCGCGAATACGCTGCGCCATCTCCATAATTTTAATGTCGAGTGTGCCTGTTTCTTTCATACAAAGTTTCTCCTTTTTTCTTTGGGGAAGACTAAACAAAAAGCCCGTCCCAAAGATATAATACTTTGAGACGAGCACCAATATCTGTTGCCCGCGGTACCACTCAAATTGCGTTTTTTAACGCCGCTCAGGTTCCAACAAACCTTATGCATTAACGCAGCAGTCACGGAAAAGTTCTACTCATGCAAAGCACTTTCTTCTTTTCAGCTCCGGAGCTACAAATCACTGCTTCCCTTTACCGCACTCACACCTGTCGGCGGCTCTCTTTGAAAGGGGTAGCAACAACACTCTCCATCAAAGCCATTAACACCGGAATTATATCAAAATTTTATCCGTTTGTCAACAGGTTTAAATTTTTTCTGTATTTTTCATTCAGAAATTGCGTCGCAGACCCGAAATTCTGCATTCTGCATTATTAAAGTTTATTACGCTGAATTTTACCGCTGATCGTCTTGGGAAGTTCATCCTTAAAGACAACGATTCTGGGATATTTATAAGGAGCTGTTTTATCCTTGACGTAGTTCTGGATTTCCTTCTTAAGCTCTTCTGTGCCCTCTGTGCCCTTAGTCAGAACGATGCTTGCTTTGACTACCTGACCGCGAAGCTCGTCGGGAGCTGCTGAAACACCGCACTCAAGAACATAGGGAAGCTCCATAATAACGTTTTCAATCTCAAAGGGTCCGATACGGTAGCCTGATGACTTGATAACGTCATCGGCACGTCCGACATACCAGAAGTAGCCGTCCTCGTCACGCCATGCAACGTCGCCTGTGTGATAAAGTCCGTCATGCCACTGTTCCTTTGTCTTTTCATCATCGTTGTAGTAGCCTGAGAACAAGCCGCAGGGTGCGCCGTTTTCTGTATGAATTACAATCTCACCGTTTTCACCGACGCCGACAGGGTTGCCGTCTGAGTCAACAAGGTCGATGTCATAAAGAGGAATAGGTTTACCCATTGAACCGACTTTCGGCTGCATACCTACAAGGTTACCGATTGCAAGAGTTGTTTCTGTCTGACCGAAGCCTTCCATAATGCGAAGACCTGTGTTTTTCTCGAATTGCTTGAACACTTCGGGGTTGAGAGCTTCGCCTGCTGTTGTAGCATGAACGATTGAGCTTAAGTCATACTGTGAAATATCCTGCTTGATCAACATTCTGTACATTGTGGGAGGTGCACAGAATGTTGTGATGTTGTATTTTGCGAACATGGGAAGAATATCTGCTGCATTGAAGCGGTCAAAGTCATAAACAAATACCGCGCCTTCGCAGAGCCACTGACCGTAGAGCTTGCCCCAGAGAGCTTTACCCCAGCCTGTGTCGGAAATCGTGAAGTGGATGCCGTCTTTTCTTACGCAGTGCCAGTATTTTGCAGTAATGAAGTGACCGAGAGGATATCTGTGTGACTGTGTTGCAATTTTGGGATAGCCTGTTGTACCTGATGTGAAGAACATGATCATGGGATCTGTACCGCATGCCGCATCAGGCTCTCTTACAAATTTACGGGTAAAGAGAACGCTCTCTTCATCAAAGTTGTGCCAGCCCTCGCGGCGGTCGCCCACGATGATTTTTGTTTCAAGTGTGGGAGAATTTTTCGCTGCAAGGTCTACCTGCTCAGGTGTATTGTCTGTTGCCGTGCAGACGATTGCCTTAACACCTGCTGCATTGAAGCGGTATTCAAAGTCATGGTCTTTAAGCTGATGCGTTGCGGGAATTGCGATCGCACCCAGCTTGTGAAGGCCGAGAATTGACATCCAGAACTGGTAGTGACGCTTGAGAACGAGCATAACTCTGTCACCCTTTTTGATGCCGAGCGATTTGAAATAGTTTGCAGCCTGTGCCGAACCGCGCTTGATATCATTGAAAGTAAATCTTCTCTCTGTCTTGTCAAGTCCTACATGAATCATTGCAAGCTTATCGGGATACTTATCTGCGATTTCGTCAACAACGTCAAATGCAAAGTTGAATTTGTCGTCGTCTGTGAAAGAAATGCCTGTAACCATGCCGTTTTCATCCTCTGTTGTATGGATGAATTTTTCACAGATAAGGTCTTCTGTATGTCTTGCACTTACGATGCTTGAACGGATCTCTTCTTCGGGAAGCTCTTCATCTCCTGCCAAAACAATTGCAAGGAATGTGCAGTCCTCTCCGCCGATTGCGATCATGCCGTGAGGCTCGGATGAGTTGTAGAAGATGCTGTCGCCCTCGCTGAGGATTTCGGTATTGTCGCCGATCTGAACCTTGAGTGTACCGCTCAGCACCATGTCAAATTCCTGACCGCCGTGAGTTGTTGTATGAATGGGTTTTTCCTGCTGTTCTGAGGAATACTCGTATTTTACGAAATAGGGCTCACCAAGCTTCTTCTTGAATCTGGGAGCTAAGTTTTTGATTTCAATTCCGTCCTCACTTGCAGTTACCTGACCTCTGCCCTTTCTTGTAACGGTGTAAGAAGTAAGGTTTGCACTCTGACCTTCAAGAATATCTGAAAGCTCAATACCGAAAGCAAGAGAGCATTTGTGAATGAATGTGAAGGGAAGGTCTGTTTTGCCCTCTTCGTATGTAAGGTACTGCTCAACTGAAATGTCAGTTTTTTCTGCCATTTCCTCCACTGTGTAGCCTGCATCAAGACGCATAAGCTTGATTCTTTCGACTACCTCAAAAAGTTTGTCTGATGAATGATTTGCCATTTTCATAACCTCCGATTTTAATTAGGTCTGAAGCTTCTGAAACAAAAAATCCGTCTCAAAGCTTCTGAAAACTTTGAGACGGAATAAAAAACTTAATCCGCGGTACCACTCAAATTGCGTTCAAGGAACGCCCCTCTGCAGAGCCCAACAGCTCCTTCGCACTAACGCAGCGTACACGTAAGACACTACTCGGCAAAAGCCTTTTGCATCTTCAGCTCGGAAGTGATAGGACTTGGCAAGCTCAACTGCGGTTTCACACCGGCCAACCGCTCTCTGAAAATCGAAACAAACCGTCCGTCTTCGTCATCGCTTTTAAAATATTGATGAAATTATAACACTATGCAAAACCTGTGTCAATAGTTTTTTGAAATTTTTTAACAAAACAAAGACATAATTTTCTGTATTTTATTGATTTTTGTTTTCCGTTACTGTATAATTTACAATATAATTTTCAGGTGAAAAAAATGAAGTTGCCTGAACGTAAGAAAACACGGCTCGCAAACTATGATTATTCATCAGTTGGTGCCTGTTTTATAACGCTCTGAACCAAAGATAAAGAAAAAAATCTCTCCCACATCATCGTAGGAGCAGCCGTCCCCTACGATAAGCACAGTAATGGGATGGTTTAAATATCAGACAACAAAAGGCAGGTAAAGTATGGATATTATTTTAACTTTATGTGATGAATTCAAGCTGAAAAAATGGCAGGTTGAAAACGTGGTTTCTCTCATTGATGAGGGCAACACCATACCCTTCATCGCACGTTACAGAAAAGAAGCTCACGGCACTCTTGACGACCAGACACTCCGCGCTGTCAATGACAGACTGGAATATCTCAGAAATCTTGACAAACGCCGTGAAGAAATCTTCTCTTCAATCGAAAAGCAGGAAAAAATGACAGAGGAAATTGCCGCCGCTATTGAAAAGGCAATGACTCTCGTTGAACTTGAAGACATTTACAGACCTTTCAAACAGAAGAGAAAAACACGTGCATCTGTTGCAAAAGAAAAAGGTCTTGAACCTTTTGCACTCGACATTCTCGAACAGAAAGATGATTTCCCTGCTCCCATAGAAGAAGCTGAAAAATATGTTGATGCCGAAAAAGGTGTTGAAACACGTGAAGATGCTCTCAAGGGCGCAATGGATATTATTGCGGAAATCATATCCGACAATGCTGAAATCAGGAAAAGACTCCGTAACCTTTTCACCGTTTGCGGTAAAGTTATTACCGTCGCAACAGACGAAAATGCCGAAAGTCCCTACACTCAGTATTACGATTACTCAGAGCCTGTGGAAAAAATTGCCGACCACAGAGTTCTTGCAATTGACAGAGCTGAGCGTGAAGGCTTTATCAAAGTAAAGCTTGAGCTTGACATTGCAAAGGCTCACGGCGTTATCAATAAAATATACCTGAAAAACGGAAATTCTCTTGCAACGGATGTTGTCCGTGAAGCAGGTGCTGACGCATATTCAAGACTTATTGAGCCAAGCGTTCAGAGAGAAATCAGAAATATTCTCACTGAAAAGGCTGACGTTTCAGCTATCAAAAACTTCTCAATGAACTTAAAACAGCTCCTTCTCCAGCCCCCCGTCAAGGGCAGAACCGTTCTCGGTCTTGACCCCGGTTACAGGACAGGCTGCAAGGTTGCGGTTGTTGACTCAACAGGCAGAGTGCTTGACACAGGCGTAATTTACATCACTCATTCAGAAGCACAGAAAGAAAGCGCAAAGGTTACAATCAAATCGCTCATAAACAAACATAAGGTTGACACAGTTTCAATCGGCAACGGTACGGCTTCAAAGGAAACTGAGATTTTCACCGCCGATTTGCTTAAAGAAATCGACAGAAAAGTGTCTTACATGGTTGTCAGCGAAGCAGGCGCATCAGTTTACTCCGCGTCAAAGCTGGCAGCAGAGGAATTTCCTCAGTTTGATGTATCCTTAAGAAGTGCGGTTTCAATTGCAAGACGTTTGCAGGACCCTCTTGCAGAGCTTGTTAAAATCGACCCGAAATCAATCGGCGTGGGACAATATCAGCACGATATGCCTCAGAACGAGCTGGGCTCCGCTCTTGACGGAGTTGTTGAAGACTGTGTTAACAACGTAGGTGTTGACCTTAACACCGCTTCTCCCTCTCTTCTTTCAAGAGTTTCGGGAATCAACTCTTCAGTTGCAAAGAACATTGTAATTTACCGTGAAGAAAACGGTGCATTCTCAGGCAGAAGTGAGCTTAAAAAAGTTCCGAAGCTGGGTGCTAAGGCTTTTGAGCAGTCAGCAGGCTTCCTGAGAGTTTCAGAAAGCAAAAATGTTCTTGACAACACAGGCGTTCACCCTGAAAGCTACAAGGCTGCAGAGGAATTACTTAAAATCTGCTCATACACTCTTTCTGATGTAAAAGACGGAAACATAGGCGAGCTTTCCGACAGAGTCGCTAAGCTCGGTGAAGAAAAGGTATCTGAACATTTAGGTGTAGGCGTTCCGACTCTTCAGGATATTATCAAAGAGCTGTCCCGTCCCGGCAGAGACCCCCGTGATGAGCTTCCGCCTCCCCTTCTCCGTACAGACGTTATGGAGATGAAAGACCTGAAAGCAGGTATGCAGCTCAAAGGCACTGTCAGAAATGTTATTGACTTCGGTGCATTTGTCGATATCGGCGTACATCAGGACGGACTTGTTCACATTTCACAGATTACAAACCGCTTTATCAAGCATCCGTCAGAAGTCCTCAAAGTGGGCGACATTGTAACTGTATGGGTAATTTCCGTTGACGAAAACAAAAAGAGAATTTCTCTTACAATGAAAGAGCCTAAGGCTCAGTAATAGATTTATAAATAATTTTTCCTAAGGAGGAGAATTTTATGGCAACATATAATGCACCGTTCAGAGATAAAAACTCCGAACGCTACATGTATGCAGGAAGAATCGAAAGAATGATTGAAACAGTTGAAGAAAAACTTGTTCTTCGCTCACTCGTTCTTGACGATTACTATTTCTGCGAGGGACAGGAAACTGTCGAAAACAAGGATAACGGCAACTGGACCGAGTTCCCCGAAGGCTCACGCTGGGGTGCTCCCGAATACTACTGCCGTTTCAAACATGAGTTTGACATTCCCGAAGAATTCAAGGGCGGTAATGTTTTCTACGAGGTTATGCCCGCTTACGATTCCGGCAGAGAAGGCTGGAGAACAAGCGATGCTCAGTTCATCATCTTCGCAAACGGTAAGCTTATTCAGGGCTGTGACTCAAATCACAAGGAGGTTCTTCTTCTTGAAAACGCTGAGGGCGGCGAGCATTACAGCATGCACCTCAACGCATACCTTGACAAGCACGAATACAGAGGTCAGAGAGTTTTCAAAGCAAGAATCAAACAGATCGACCCTGTTATCTGGAAGCTTATCTTCGACCTTAAGACTCCTCTTGAAATTGCAGAGCAGTACGGTCCCGATGACATGGACCGCGTTGACATCATCAAAGAACTCAACACAGCAGTAAATCTTCTTGTTATTGACGGCACTCACGAAGAGCTTGTAGAATCTGCAAAAAAATGCATGGACTACCTTGATGCCAACCTTTACGGCAAAATCACACTTGACGTTACAACATCAGGCATCGGCCATACTCATATCGACGTGGCATGGCTCTGGAGACTTCGCCAGACAAGAGAAAAGGCAGGACGTTCTTTCGCAACAGTTCTCAAGCTTATGGAGGAATATCCCGAATATAAATTCATGTCCTCTCAGGCTCAGCTTTATGAATATGTTAAAGAAGATTATCCTGAGGTTTATGAAGGCATCAAAAAGATGGTCAAAGAAGGCCGTTGGGAAATTGAAGGCGGTATGTGGGTTGAGCCCGATACCAACGTTCCCTCAGGCGAATCACTTGTCCGTCAGTTCCTTGTAGGCAAGAGATTCTTCAAGCAGGAATTTGACGTTGACTGCAAAATCATGTGGGAGCCTGACGTTTTCGGTTATTCCGCAGCTCTTCCCCAGATCATCCGCAAGAGCGGCTGCGACTACTTCATGACAACAAAAATTTCATGGAACGAATATAACCGCGTTCCCTTTGACACATTCATGTGGAAAGGTATTGACGGCACAGAGGTGCTTTCTCACTTCTCACCAAGCCGCAGCGGCGACGACGTCGGCACACGCTTCATGACTACATACAACGCATATCTCTCACCTGCTGACATGGTCGGCGGCTGGCACAGATATTCGCAGAAAGACCTTAACAACAATGTTCTTATGACCTTCGGCTACGGCGACGGCGGCGGCGGTCCTACGAGAGAAATGCTTGAATACGGCAAACGTCTGAGCAAAGGTCTTCCCGGATGTCCCAAATTCGTAAACGAGCCTTCACTTGACTTCTACAAGCGTCTTGAAGAAGAAGTCGGCTCATCTGACAGACTTCCCACATGGGTCGGCGAGCTTTATCTCGAGTTCCACAGAGCAACTCTCACATCACAGGCTGCTAACAAGAAAAACAACAGAAAATCAGAAATCCTTCTCCATGACCTTGAAACAATCGCTTCAATTGCAAATATTGAACTTGGCGAAGAATATCCCCGAGATGAATTCACTGCTGACTGGAAGTGCATCCTTCTCCATCAGTTCCATGATATTCTCCCCGGTTCTTCAATCAACGAGGTTTACGAGGATTCTGACATAGCTTACGGCAAGCTTCTCAAGGAAGGCAAAGAAAGACTTACAAAAACTCTTGAAATCATTGCTGAAAATATTGCAACTGATGAAAATTCACTTGTTGTATTCAACACTCTCGGCAAAGAGAGAAACGATATCGTTATCACAGATATGCCCGAAAACGAAAGCTTCATTATCGTTGATGCTGACGGCAACGAAATGAAGTGGCAGAAAACACATTGCGGCAAGCTTTGTTTCTTAGCTGAAAACGTTCCTGCAAAGGGTTACAAGGTATTCAGCATTAAAGAGGGCACAAAGAAAGATACATCAGTTATTGACGCTACTGCTGCAGGCTTTGAAACAAAATACCTTAAAGCAGTATTCAACGATGACTACAATATTTCAAGCCTTATCCACAAAGAAACAGGCAGAGATGTTGTTCCTGCAGGCGAGGTTATGAACAGACTTATCGCTTACGATGACAGACCGCATAACCACGAAGCATGGGATATCAAAGCATATTATAAAGAAATTTCATGGAACATCGACGATGTTCAGTCTGCTGAAATCATCGAAAACGGCGCAGTACGTGCAGTTTACAAGATAGTAAGAAAGTTCAGAAATACAATTTTCAACATTTACATCACAGCTTATGCTGACACAGACAGAATTGATGTTGCTTATGACTTCGACTGGAAAGAAACTCACATTCTTATCAAGGTTGATAACCCTGTTGATGTTAACGCTGCAAAGGCTACATTTGATATCCAGTTCGGTAATATCGAAAGAAATGCTCATGACAACACTCTCTGGGAGTTTGCACAGTTTGAAGTCAGCGGTCACAAGTGGATCGACCTCAGTGAAAACGGCTTCGGCTTCTCACTTCTCAACGATTCAAAATACGGTCATGACATCAAGGACGGTCATGTGAGAACATCACTCATCCGTGCTTCAATGGAGCCCTGCCACGATCAGGACAAGGGACCGCAGTACATTCTCACCGCTCTTTATCCCCATGCAGGCTTGGTGTGCGAATCTGATGTTGTTGACCGGGCATTCTCACTGAATGTTCCCCTTCACTGTGTAAAAACTTCCGCACATGCAGGTAAGCTTGACAAGGTTTACTCACTCGTTTCATGTGATGCATCAAACGTTGTCATTGAAACAGTGAAGATTGCCGAGGACACAGACGAGGTTGTTATCCGTGCTTATGAAACATGGAACAAGAGAACAGCTTGTGAAATCGCAGTCAAGGGCGACATCAAAGAAGCTCACCTCACAAACCTTATGGAAGAAAACGAAGAGAAGCTTACCGCAGTTGACGGCAAACTTTCTCTTACATTCCATCCCTTTGAAATCAAGACAATCAAAATCAAGCTTTAATGGGGGATATTCCATTGAAATAACAAACAGCGGATACCTTTCCGTGCGTATTTTTGACAGTGAAAGCATTTTCTTTATCGGCAAGGAAAAGGCTGAAAGCTTTACCCGATATGTAATAAATAATTATGTCGGCAGACTGTATGTGTACACCACTGAGCCGAATGCTTCTGTCGGTCTCAACGTGGACGGAGAAGGCATCCCCGTCACTGAGGTGATTTCAAATGGATATGAGCCGTAAATTTGTGAAATTTATTTCACCCGTAATTTGTCTGATTCTGCTTTGCTCCTGCGGTGTTCACTCTGCATTAAAAAAATCCCATGTCTTCCGACATGGGATAAATTTTTTAAAAAACTTATTTTGAAAGCTTTTCGAGAAGCATTTTTGAGCAATCAATCTGGTTGGGGATGTTGCCGTTTTCGTCTTTGACTCTCCAGATATCAGGTGTGATTTCGTCAGCAACATAGATTTTGCCGTTTTCATCGTAACCAACTTCAATCTTGAAGTCGATGAGCTGAAGATTCATAGATGCAAGCTCTTTTCTGAGAACTGCACCGACTTTTTCAACAACGTCAAGTGCTTCGTCATACTGACCTTCTTTAAGGATGCCCTTCATAAGGCAGATTCTTTCCGTAACAAGGGGGTCGCCCTGTGCATCGCTCTTAAGAGTAACTTCTTTGTAGCAGGGGTCAAATTCAATGCCTTCTTCGATATCGAAGCGGCGGCAGAAGCTGCCTGCTGTATAGTAACGAAGAACGAATTCAAGGGGAGGAACCGTAAGGTTGCGGACCTTCATAAGACCTGCGTCAACATCAGCATCAATGAAATGTGTGGGGATGCCGTTTTTCTCCATAAGCTCGAAGAAATATTTTGAAATTGCAAGGCCGATCTTACCCTTACCTTCAACGCTGCCGCCAACTGAGTTTGAGCCGGGGTCAAAAACGCCGTTTTCACCTGTAGCAGAATCCTTGAAGAAAAGGTGAACGATACCTGTTTCTTCGTCAAGAAGAACGTTCTTTGTCTTGCCTTCGTACAATTTTTTCATTTTAAAGACTCCTTTTGTTACCTCATCGGCAACCATAAAATTTACGAATACATTATAGCACACAAATATTTTATATGTAAATAAAAATCGACTAATTTTTTCAATTTTTACATCTCGTTATTCACATGGCTTTTCAGAGCTTTTCTTTTTGTGTAAAATAACAAATCAGGGCATATACGGACTTTCGTCATACTCGTAGTTTTCAGACATTACCATAGGTCTGAAATAGTTGATCGTGTAATCAATACCCCACTGACCTCTTCTGCCTTTCCAATAGCTTGAATGAGGCTCGATCGAAAGCATGCCGTCATAGTCCATTGTATAGAGAATGTCCATAACTGCAGGCCACTGAATCATGTCAAGACCTGCAGGAGCATCATCGTAATGCTCCCCGTTTATTGTAACTCTGCCTTTGAGGTGGAAATGGTAGAATCTTGAACCCCAGTCAAGCATTTCCTGAAGGTAATCGCCGTTTCTTGAAAGGCAATGGGAAATGTCATATTTGATACCGAGCTCAGGCAGAGCAGACATTATGTAATTCCATGCTTTGGGTTCGATAACGAAGTTTTCCCAGTTGCAGTTGTATGCGGCAATTTTAACATTCTTGTCCTTTGCAAAATCAATAAGCGTTCTGAAATAGTTGATTGCGATTTCGCAGTTTTCGTAGAAGCTTTTGCTTTCAGTGTAGTTTACACCGCAGTTGAAAACGGGACAGCCTACAACGGCTGCGGCAGTGATAACATTTTTGTCAGCCTGAAGAGCCTCGGGAATAATCTCACCGTTTTCGTCAATTCTTGTCATACCCCATCTGCCCATAGAGCCGACAGACACGTTGTATTTTTCGCTGTAGCCTTTTATTGCCTCAGCTTTTGATAAAAATTCTTCTGAATCATAGTTGTGGTTAACGCAGAATTCAACAGCCTCAAGACCTTTGTCATGAACGTATTTGAAATTGCCCTCTTCCCAACCGTTAATAATACCGAGTTTCATATATATCACCTCATAAAATTTGGTAATTTAATTGTAGCATTATGAAAGGGATAATGTCAATGTTTTGAAAAAAAATAGTTCCGCCGTAAAAGGCGGAACCCAAATTATGTTTATTAATATCCTACAGCCTGAGCACCATAAACAGCTTGTTCGTGGGTGAAGCCTTCAAACTCTAACTGTTCGATTAATCCGTCGCGTGAAAAAGCCATTATATCCATATATGATTCTGCAGTTATCGCAGCTTGCTCATTCCAATCAGCACCGCAATTGTCAGCACCGTAAACTGCATCCTCATTTGAGAAGCCTTCAAATTCTAACTGCTCAATCAATCCTTTGCGTGAAAATCCGCTTACCTGTAAATAGGATTTTGCTGATCTTACAGCATTTATTTGACCGATAGTTTCTTTTGATTTTTCTTCTTCGGTTACTTTTGCTTCTGTTTCATCTTTTTCAACGCTGTCCTCGTCAACATCATTTTCTATGTCACTTGCAGTTGTCTGAACAGGAGAACCACTTGTTTCGGTGTCATCTGAACCGCCTGATGCAGCAGCAATAATGATAATAACTGCGACAACAATCGCAATAATAATCCATTTTTTCTTTTTCTTCTTTTTCTTTTCTTCTGCAAGAGCTGCGTTTACGGCATTTTGAACTTCAAAATTCTGATTAGTATTGTTTTCCATTTCGGAAACCTCCTTGTCATTTTTTAATATTATATCTGAATTACAGATAAATGTCAATATCTGAAATACAAATAAGACATAATATTTTAGGGTGATATTATGGCATTTAAAAATCTAAAAAGCATAAGAGAAGACAAGGATATCAAGCAAAAGGATATTGCAAAAATACTTAGTGTTTCGCAAAATACTTATTCGCAATATGAAACGGGCGTCATTGCCCTGACAGCGGAAGTGCTTATAAAACTTGCTGATTTTTATGGAGTTAGTGTGGACTATCTTCTTGACCGCACCAACAACCCTGATATTAACGAATGATATTGTCTTAATTATGCAACGGGAAGGAAGTATACTTTTTGGTTAATTATTTCCATTGACAATTTTCCAAAAAAGATATATAATACATTCGTGGAATTAAACTCTCTTGATAAGTCCACGCTCTCAGCCGTACTCCCTCTTGTGTACGGCTGAGAAAATTCCCCCTGCACTGAACGCCGAGCGTCGGCATGTGCAGGGGGATAAATTTTTATCTGTCATTAAGGTTTTTATATTCTCTTCTTTGCTGAACAGCCTTGTACTGAGGACGGATTATTTTGCCGCAGTTGATAAGCTCTTCAATTCTGTGTGCAGACCAGCCTGAAATTCTTGCAACAGCAAAAATAGGAGTGTAAAGCTCACGGGGAAGTCCGAGCATATCGTAAACAAAACCGCTGTAGAAGTCAACATTTGCGCTGACGCCCTTGTACATCTTTCTCTCTTTGGAAATAATTTCGGGAGCGATTTTTTCAACTGCGGAATAAAGCTTGTATTCCTTTGTCATGCCCTTTTCCTGAGAAAGCTTTTCAACATAACCCTTGAAAACCTTTGCTCTCGGGTCAGAAACTGAATAAATCGCGTGTCCGATACCGTAAACAAGACCCGCTTTGTCGAAGGCTTCCTTGTGAAGGATTTTTTCAACATAGCTCCTTACTTCGTCCTCGTCTTCCCAGTCCTTAACATTTTCCTTGATATTGTCGAACATCTGACAAACCTTGATGTTTGCACCGCCGTGCTTCGGACCTTTGAGAGAACCCAGTGCCGCTGCGATTGCAGAGTAGGTGTCGGTGCCCGAGGAGGACACAACGTGGGTTGTAAAGGTCGAGTTGTTACCGCCGCCGTGCTCAGCGTGGAGAACAAGTGCAAGGTCGAGAATTCTCGCCTCAAGCTCAGTGTATTTACTGTCAATTCTCAGCATATGGAGAAGGTTTTCCGCAGTGGAAAGCTCTTTCTTCGGCTCATGGATAAAGAATGAGCCCTTTTCGCAGATGTAATATTCATAAGCCTGATAGCCGTAAACGGAAAGCAGGGGGAACATTGAAATAAGCTGCAGGCACTGGCGGACAACATTGGGAATTGACGTGTCGTTTGCGTTTTTGTCATAAGAATAAAGCGTGAGAACGCTTCTGGCTAAGGAGTTCATCATGTCCTCGCTGGGAGCCTTCATAATAATATCTCTTACAAATGAATTGGGAAGAGAACGGTAGCTTGCAAGAACATTAGTAAATTCCGCAAGCTCCGCAGCAGTAGGAAGATTTCCGAAAAGAAGAAGATAAGTGATTTCTTCAAAGCCGAAACGCTTTTCGCCTACAAATCCGCCGACTAAATCGAAAATATTATATCCTCTGTAATAAAGCTCACCCTCGCAGGGAATTTCTTCATCACCCGACTGACGCTTGGAAATAATTTCCGAAATTTCCGTCAGACCGGTAAGAACACCCTTACCGTTAAGGTCGCGGAGACCGCGGTTTACCTTGTGTTCAACGTAGAGCGAGGGCTCGATTTTACATTCATCTATGCATCTATCCGTGTATTTTAAGATTTCAGGAGTAATTTCTGAAAAGTTTCTTTTTGCTGAATTCATAATTGAAAGGTCCTTCCTGAGTTTTTAGAACTATATTTTATCATAATTTTCCCAATACTTCAACAGGTGTACGAATTTGTTTACAAATTGAGAGTTATTTGTTAACATTTTCTTGTGATTTTTGTCGAACAAATCGGAGACAGAGCATTTTCACTATCGTCAGTAATATTTCAAATTCGGATATTTCTGAGGCTTCACAAAAGTTCAGAGTGCAGAACAAGCCCCTGCCCTGTGTATTTCAATCGGCACAAAAAAAGATTACGGGAATTGCATTGCGGAATTATTCAATGAATTTATATCATTTTGTCATATCTCTTGACACTGTATCTTTTCTGCTGTAAAATTTAATTACAGAAAAAAACAAAAAAGGAGATGTATATTTATGAAAAAATTGCTTTCTGTACTTCTTGCTATTCTTGTAGTCATTCCCTGCTTCGGCATCACGTCATTTGCTTATGACAGCTGGGTCGAATTCAAAAAAGACGGACTTTACTATTTCGGCTATATTGATAACGAAGTTTATGTCGCAGGCTATGACCCTGCATATTTTGAGGACGGCGATCAGGTTCTTACCGTTCCCGAAACTGTAAAACAGAGTCCGAGAAAAACGTATACCGTTGCAGGCGTTGAATATAATGCTTTTGCTGAGTCACCGTTTGTAAAAATCACATTGCCGTCAACGGTCAGAGTTATTGCCGACGGTGCATTTTACATGTCTGAAAATCTTACAGAAGTGGTAATCCCATCTGAATGTGAGCTTGAATATTTCGGCACTTACGTTTTCACAGGCACAATGGCTGAGGAAAAGCTTTTCGACGGCGGTGATACTGCGATAATCGGTCAGAACGTTCTCTACGGATATATGGGCAGTGAGAAAAATTACGTTATTGACGAGTCAATAGATACTCTTGCATCGGGCTGCTTCATGTTCTCAGGCATTGAAAGTATTACTTTCAATGAAAACATTACGGAAATCCCCTCTGTATGCTTTGCAGGCTGCAGAAATTTAAAGTCAGTAACAATCCCCGACACTGTTTCATACATATATGACGGTGCATTCAAGGATTGTGCAAATCTTAAGAATGTAGTTCTCGGCGACAATGTAAACTATATCGGTATGCAGTGCTTCTCAAACACTGCAATTGAAAGCATTCATCTGCCTGAAGGCCTGTATGAATTTTCAGGTGCGTTTATGGATTGCAAAACTCTTACAAGCATCACCATAGACGAAAACAACGAAATCTTCTACACCGACGGCAAGGCAATTTACGAAAGATGGGATTTTTCCTATGAAGATTTCTACGGCGGTTATGTTGAGAACACAATGATTTCACTTGAATATTATCTTCCCTCAGAAGCTGAAAAGGTGATAACAATTGATTCTGATGTAACGGATATCGGAGAATACGCATTTTACCGTTGCGATAAGATTGAAGAGGTTCACGCAGAAGGAATTGACACTATCGGCACAAAGGCTTTTGCAGGAACAAACATCAGGGTTTTTGATTCCGAATATACATACGCGATTTATGACGGTGCATTTTATAACTGCACAAAGCTTGAAGAAATCAATCTTGAAGACACGTCATACATCTCAACTGCCGCTTTCCAGAACTGCACATCACTTAAAGATGTAACACTCAGCGATGAGCTTTATGTTCTTGACGGTCAGGCTTTTGCGAACACAGGCATTGAGGAAATTACTGTCAGCGGTTACGACATCTGGCTTGGCGAGGGCGTTTTCCAAGGCTGTCAGCAGCTTAAAAATGTTACTCTTGCAGACGGCGTTTACTATGTAAGTCAGAATACTTTCCTTGACTGCCCCGTTCTTGAAACAGTTTATCTTTCAAAGACAATTGATTTCTTTGAAGAGAACGCGTTGAACGGTTGCGACAACGTAACATTTGAGGTCATCAGAAATACAGACGGTCACAGAGAAGTCAAGGCTCTCGGATATGATTTCGAAATCGTCGGCAGACTTACATTCTTTGAAGAAATCTCAAATTTCTTTGATATGATATTTGATGCAATCTTTGGTTGGATTTTCGGATAAAACAGAAATCACAAACCACCGATTGAATCGGTGGTTTGACTAGGAGTTGATACAAGCTTAGCCCCTGAAAGGGGCGTCGAAGGTTTAGCAGCGCATTACAATTACCGGCAGCCGCTCACGAGCGGCTGTTTATTTTTGCCTACTTCGTCTTGCCACCCGTGAACGGGTCTATGTACTCTTTCATTGTAACTTGGTCTACTGCGTAATCTTCTTCATAAAATTAAACCTCCCTGTATTTTTGTAATGCGGCTGCCAAACCATTACTATTATACTTGGAGGTTTGATAATCTTTCAACTCTCAGGGCTTGCTTTGAGCTTGCCCGTTTTGGCTTTGCTAAAGCCGTCTTTAACCTCCGGTAGAACCAGCGGTTTATTTCCACACCTGAAGGCACCAAAAAAAATAAGTGCCGGGGGACTTCCCGGCACTTTCCGTCTGCTTTCGCAGTCATATTACTTTTTCTTTGGACTCACCTATTTCAAAAAGTTTTGTAGTGAAATTAATACTCATGGATGAAGCTTCATCCGTTATTTAACTGTATTTCGGACTCACCTTTTTTCTGAAAAGTTTTTATCCTTTTGCCTCTTTGATTGGGGGCATTATTTACCTGTTCTTGGGACTCACCCGTTTCTTTAAAATATCGTTTTCGGTGTACTTAATTTATCTGTACATCGGAACCACCTTTTTCTAAAGATTATTTGGTCTTAAGTCATGTATAACAGATTGTTGGACTCACCTGTTTCTTTAAATTTATAGTTTTCGGTGTACTTTACTTATTTGTACATCGGAACCACCTTTTTCTAAAGATTATTTAGTCTTAAGTCATGTATAACAGATTGTTGGACTCACCTGTTTCTTTAAATTTATAGTTTTCGGTGTACTTAATTTATCTGTACATCGGAACCACCTTTTTCTTAAAATTCACATTTGTTAATTGATTTTATCGGTTTAATATTCAGTTTTCTTTTGCGGTGTTCCGCAAAGCTATTTTTGTTTGTTCGCTTATTGATTTCAGCGAAAAGGTTCTATTTCATCGGACCCACCTATTTCTTAATTTGTTTTGCAAAATAACTTTGCAGGTGTTCTCGTTTTCTTCGTTTCCGCCTTTGTACTTTTCTGATCATCAGACCGGGTGTTCGTCATTTTTCAGTTAATGTCGTTTACCACTTCCGGATTAAAATCGGTTACTCGAAAATCGGAACATGTATTTAATTACTTAAATCTCAATATTAAATTTTCGGTGTTCTGCTTTTTTCTTATCGGCAAACACCTGAAAAGGCGTTTGCCTCAGCTGAGTTCGGTTCTGATATGTTCATTGGAAACGCCTCCTTTGCGTTAATTTAGTATGTAAAACAACTCTGAATCTTTCCGATTCATTTGTTCGTTGTCTTATCTTCACCCTTATTATAGCAGCACATTTGTCACTTGTCAATAGTTTTTTTAAAAAAAGTTGAAAACTTTTATTAATTTTTCTCAAAAACCTAAAAAATGGCTTAAAATGGCGGTTTTTCCATAGATAAATAACATGTAAATCAAGTTTTCTGTTGACTATTTCCCCTTTTTGATGTAAAATATAACAGAAATAACATGATAAAAATTTGAGGTATTAGCTTATGAATAACGAATTTGACGAAAAAGATTTTTCAATGCCTGACGTTGTCAGCGTAATTGACGAGGACGGGGCGGAGCATTTTTTCGATGAACTTGACAGAATCGAAACAGACGACGGTAAATTTGTAGCTCTTATCCCCATTTACGAGGACGCTCAGGATATTATCGACGATGACGGCGAGCTTATTATTCTCGAGGTTCTTGAAGAAAACGGCGAAACGATCCTCGCTCCCATCGAAAACGAAAAGCTCTTTTACGAAATCGGTAAAATTTTTGAAGAAAGACTTTCTGAATTTTACGACTTTGAAGAGTAATACTATTTAAATAAGATTACCACTCCCTGCCTTGTGCGATAATTTCGGTTCATATTAACCCAACACGTATTTAAAGGGAACCTATCTCCGCTGCATGGGAAAGCAGACCTCCCGCATTCGTGCGGACGTTGGGAGCTCAAAATCAGCGGGCGGTGCCCACCTGCAAAAGAGCAGGTTACTATTGGCCGACTCCGGCTTGGCGGGGAGACAAACATATAAAGTTGGTGAAGTATTGTGAAAAAAATTGTTGATGACAGCATTCTCGATATAGTACCATTCACCTACGGTTTTGTTTACGCAAAAAAGGAAGTTGATGAAAGCGGTGGTGCAAGAGCCGCTTTTTATTGTTATAATGCACAGACGAAAAAAGTTGAGGCCGTAAGACGGACAGGCTATCTTCACACGAAATTCGGTGAAAACTTTGAGAAAATCACAAAAAGCGTACCGAATTTTATTTTCTGCGATGCTGTTGAGCTGCAGAGCGGTGAATGTATCGTCCTCACCCCCGACTCGAAAATGCACGTTTTCAATCAGGAGGGCGAAACCGAATGGGAAGAAAACCTCTGTTATCGCGAGTCCCCTGTAAGAGGTCTTGCTGCAGATGACGACTGCATCTGGTTTGTAGTGCCTGAGAAAAACTCTATCGTGCGTTTTTCAACCGCTGCGCAGAAAGTTTACACAAGAATCGGCGGCAACGAAACAACAACCTTTGACGACCCCGTGGGCGTGACAAAATCAGGTCCTTTCCTCTATATCAGTTGCGGAAACTCAAAGAAAATCAGAAAAATTGATATGCAGACATATTCAATCAAGGATTACCGCATTTTTGAAGAGCCTGTGCAGAAGTTTTTCAAGGTTCTCGGCAAAGAATACGTCCTGCTGAAGTCGGGCTTTTATATGCTGTAAAAGACTCAGACACCCATAAACAGCATAAAATATATTTTGAAATACGCAAAGAGGCTGATGCATCGGATATCAGCCTCTTTTTTGTTTGAACGGATATTTTTCAGTTGCGGGGCGGGCTGTGTTCGCCTGTCCTGTTTTCCCCTGCGAAGTAGTGTGTTTTGTAAATTTTCCGTTAACAATATAAAATTTTTCAGAAAATTCAACCGATTTCGGTAGAAAACCACCTCTGTTTCCGCTACTTACGGAGGTGTTTTTTACATGAGTGAAAACAAAAGATACTATTGGTACAAAATGAAATCAGATTTTTTTGACGAAATTATTATAAAATTTCTGAGAAAAAAGAAAAACGGCGACAAAATGATTTTACTGTTTCAGCAAATCATGCTGCTCTCACTAAAGACAGACGGATATCTTTATCACAAAAAAATGTTTTCTGCGTTAGAAGAGCAAATTTCCCTTGCAATAGGCGCAAAACCGAGTATTATCAAGGAATTGCTGGATATTCTGATTGATTTCGGAGCAATAGAAAAAGTAGACGAAAGCACATATTACATAAAAATGCTTGAGGATTGTGTAGGCTCTGAGACCGGCGATGCGAGAAGAAAAAGACAGAGTAAGCAAAGCAACGAGGGCGGAAAATTTCCGGAAAATGTCGGAAATTTTCCGCCAGAGATAGAGAAAGAGACAGATATAGAGAAAGAGTTATATTTAGAGAAGAAAAGAACGCCTTCCTCCTTTTCCGGAAAGAAAAAAGGAGGAAGGTACGGAACACAAAACAATTATTTTAATAATGACGGAAAAAGATTCAACAAGTACGCAGGTGTTGAGAAAATCATCAACTCTCAGGAGCTTGTTTACGTCTCCAACGAAGAACGTGAAAAATACAAGCCTGACACAGGTCCCCTGTCAAAACCGATTTTATGAGCATAAAATTCAAATAAAAAGGTTTTTCAGATTATACAAGCTCCAGAGTCCAGCTGTAATCAGTATACCATACTCCTGAGGAGTAGCTTCTTCCGCGGACAATTACCTCGTCCTCGTAAACCTCAATATTGAAGCCTGTGCCGTTTGCAATTCTTCCGCGTATTGTCATATACATGTAGGAGGGAAGATTGATGCTGTGGAATGAGCCGTCAGACTCAACGCTCACATAGCCGTAAACATCTTCCTGTTCTTCGTTTGCAAAGCCGCTGTGAATGTGTCCCGAAATCATGAACACGTTTTCATAAGCTTTGAGAATCTCCTCAACGCGGGAAGACTGGTCGCCGATACCTCCGTCATCAATTTCAGGCTCATCATCGCCCCATGTTTCGGGAAGCCCGTGGCTTTCGTTTATAGGCCAGTGGCAAACAACAAAAATCGGAAGTCCGTCTTTTGATGCTTTTTCCATTTCCTCTGCCAGCCAGTCAAGCTGTGCATCGGTCATGTAAGCTGATGTTCTGTCTGTTTCGCTGCCTAAAACAATAAATGTATAGCCGTTTATTTTTGTGGAGTAATACACGTTTTCAATTTCTCTGCCTGCGATCTTTTTGTTGTAAGCGATGAACAACTCTCTTGATTTTTCATAGCTTTCGTCTGTCCATGTGTCATGGTTGCCCTGAGCCATGATAATATTTTCAGCAGGAGTGTAGCCTTCAAAAGATTCTGCCAACATTTCCCATTCAGGCTCTTCGCCGTGGTCCGTAAGGTCACCTGCAAGAATCAACGCATCAAGAGTGCGTTCCGAATTTTCAAAATCAGTGAGACCGAAGCGAAGCATATCGCGTCTTGCAGCTTCCTCTGTCATGTGAACATCGGAAATTGCCGCAAAATACAGCTTGCAATCGTCTTTAAGAGGTTCTGTAGCAGCGGTAAAATCACCGAAAATCCCTGAGAAACAAACGCTCAGAAGTGACATGATTACTGCAACTAAGCTTCTTATAAATGTAAACATTTTTTACACCGTCCTTTTTTCTTTTTGTGCACTTATATAATAACAGAAGCAACGGCCTTTTTCAAGATGATTTTATCTGAAAAGATAATTTATTATTTTTCTGAAATTCGTGTAGCAATTATTCAGTTTATCAAGGAACGTGCAGGTGTTTTTTACTGCATTTTCCGTAACTTCACAGCCCTCTGACGTACTGTCGAAAACAAATGTGAATCTGCCTCCGGGAGCTGCATCGCCGTTTGTGTAGAAGTCCATAATGTCCTCTTCCTGCATGTTGTCTGACCACTTGAAATTAAATCTGATTTCTTCGTCAGTCAGACCGAGAACGCTTCTGTCAATTGCAAGCTGAAGAACGTTATCATTCACTGAGATTTCGCCCTCGCCCGCTTTTTCAAAATTCCAGCCGCCCGTTGACTTTTCAACCGTCACCTTGCCGTCGGGGGAATTTCTGTTGATAACATACTCAAAGCCTTCCCAGTTCGCACTTATACCCGTCGTGTCTGTGTCAAGGAAAAGACGCATCCACGCATCGTCCGTTGAAGGAGTAAGAGTGTCCTTGGTTTCGACATAAAAGTAGATTTTTTCGTCATCGTAAGCAACCTTTGCTTTCACTATATCGTTACGCATTGTGGAGTTTGTGTAATGAGTGCCTTTCCAGCCGTCACTGTCACGCTCTCTCGTTGAGCCTGTATAATGGTTGTATTCAGGCTTGACGCTGTCCCACTGAGAAAGGCTGCCGTTAATGTCAATTGTTTTTTCAGCGTTGTTTTCAGGGAGTGATGATGTTCCCTTGAAGCGTCTTACATTCTCTACAAGCTGATAGTAATAATAGTCCTTAAGCTCGCCTTTTGACGGCTCAATATCACGGCTGTATTCAGGGCTGAACTGGTCGGGAAAAGCGTTTTCTGTGCCGCACCACTCGTCAAATCTGCCTGCAATCCATTCGTTAAAGCCTGTGACAAAGATGAAATCGGGGTCCTGCTCAATCGCATAATCCCACTGCTGCTGAAAATTAAGACCGTAAAAATGTGCATTTTCAATGTTTTTATCGACTGTGATTTCCTGACCTGCATAAGTGTACGAGTAGGAATAATCTCCGTCGGCAAAGCCTCTGCCCTGAACAGTACCTGTGGGAGAATTCATGGCGCTCAGTCCGTTTTCGTTTGCGTTCTGAGCAACGGAAACACAAATCTGTTCAACCGAGCCGTCAAGCCTTTTGCCGAAAAGCGTCTGCTCATAGTCTGAACACCAACCCCATGTGTCTGCCGAGAAAGACGTATCTGATGCAAAATACGTAGGCTCGTTTTTGCGGAATGTGAAAAAATCAAAAACTTCCCTGTCAGTTTTGTCTGTCAGCTTAAGACATTTAAGGTCTGCCATAACAAGCGGTTTATTTTCCCACATGAACCACAAATCCTCATATCTGCCTTTTGAATAAATGTCCTCATACAGTTGTCTGAGCTGAGTGCGTGTATCATCCGAGCCTGAAAAGTTGAGCATAAATGCAACCTGAGGCACGTCAACGCCGTCAGCCTTCGCCTCAGTCCAGACCTTTAAAAGCTTTTCGCAGCCTTCGACAAAGGTCTGTGTGCCGTTCGTAGCATCGAAAATGATAACGTCGATATCGGCATCGGCTAAAAGCTCCGCGTGCTTACGCAGAACGTATTCATCAAGATTGGAATAAAAGCCGTAAAGCGGCTCATCCCAGAAGTAAGGTCTTCCGCTGTATGTACCGCCCCATGCAGGGTGGCTGAAATCATTAACAGCATCGGGGAAAGCATCAAGGACACTGCCTGTAGTTACGGGCGTTGTGTCTGCCGTCCAGGGGTAGTGCCATATCCAGTAAAACATACCCACAAACTTCTCCTGCTTCTCCCCTTCTGTTTCAGAATTTGCGGAAAGTGTTCTGCCAAGCCCGTCAACTGCTGCCCATGTTGACGGCTGAGCTTCCCTTTCCGATGCTGAAGCAGAAACGGAAAACACAGAGAACAAAAGCGTAAAACACAAAATTAACGACAAGAATTTTTTACACACAGATCTTCACCTATCCTAACAAATAATCTGAAACGAGCATCACGGCAAAGCCGACTAAGAGAGCGTAGGTAGCACCTCTCTGGCTTCCGTGAGAATGTGTTTCGGGAATCATTTCATCGCTGATAACATAGAGCATTGTGCCCCCTGCAAAGGCAAGGGCAAAGGGAAGAACCGCCGATGCAATATTAACTGCAAAATAGCCGAGAAGCGTTCCCGCAACCTCAATAACGCCTGTTACCAATGCCGCAACAAAGGTCCTTTTCTGACTGACACCTGCCGCCAGCATGGGACCGATAATAACCATGCCCTCAGGGATATTCTGCAGAGCGATTCCTCCTGCGATAAGCAAAGCCTGAGTTGAATCGCCTGTACCGAAGCTGACTCCTGCGGCAATTCCCTCAGGAAGATTGTGAATAGCAATCGCAGTTACAAACAAAAGAACCTTGCTCAGCCTCGCGTTATTTTCGTGCTCCTCGTTGTCAGCGCCCACAAGCTTGTGCATGTGCGGCACCAGCTTGTCAATAAGATTCAGACAAACCGCCCCTGCGAAAATACCTGCAACAGTAATGAGAATCGCGTATTTTCCGCCGTAGTCAAGCGACGGAATAATCAGTCCCAGAACTGCCGCCGCCAGCATAACACCTGCGGCAAAAGACAGGACAATGTCGCTGAACTTATGCGATATTTTCTTGAAAGCAAAGCCCAGAAGCGAGCCTATAAGCGTGGCACCGCCTACACCGAGTGCAGTAAGCAATACCATTTTCATCAAATCCACCCCAATTCGTAAAGTAAGCCCTCACAGCCATCGGAAATGTCGCGGTAAGCTGTAGAAAAATCACCGCTGTACCATGGGTCTGCAACATCACCGCCGCGTGAAGTGTAAGTCATGAGCTTCCGCACCTTTTCGTCTTTATCATCACCGAAAATGCGGAGAATGTTCCTGAAATTCATACTGTCCATGCATATAAACAAATCGTATTTTCCGTAGTCCTCTTTTTTAAGCTGAACAGCCGTTTTACCTTCACATGAAATGCCGTGTTTTCTGAGTTCACTTTTTGCCGGAGGATAAACGGGATTGCCTCTGCCGCTCCGTATCTCCTCAGTGCTCGTAGCAGAGGAAGCAATGAAAAACTCGTTTTCGATCCCTTTTTTCTTCACCATATCTTTTAAAATAAACTCCGCCATAGGACTGCGGCAAATATTTCCGTGGCAGACGAACATAATTTTAACCATACCTTCACAACCCTTTATAACTCTGCAAAGCCCTTATGTTTCAAGGTTTTTGAGTTTTTCATGTTTATAGCGTTTTACACAATTCTCCAAAGCTCTCCGCAAATCTGCACCGGATCGGTGTGAAATTGGTGTAAATCCGACATAGACTTTATCAAGCCGTTTTATTCATAGCAAGAGGCACAGCTTCACCCATTGCTTTGGCGGCTGTTTTCACTCTCTTGTCAACATAATAATTCATTGTGAGGAGCTCTGATATAACACTATCATTATATCATAATCCGAAATTGTTGTCACTACCATTTTGCATCATAATCAGAGCACTTTTACTATTATCAAATTAAATAATTACTCATTTGACAAAGATGACGATGAACAAAAAATGCCGCTCGGTTCGCCGAGCGGTTTTACTATACCCAAAAGCCCGACGGACATTAAAGTGCGCCGGGCTATCTTAATGAACTCGCTATCTGCAAAAGTGCCCATTCAGGAACATCCGGGCGGGGCGTTAATACAAACGCGCAACCCCTGTAAATGTTGTGTGTATAGCGGTCATTTAAGATTGGAACAATCTGTTTGTTTGTAATACTAAATCAAATAGAGGTCAATACTAATTATATCTATTTCAATTAGATATGTCAATGCACATTGATAATTAGTTTAGATAATTCTGCCGTTGATGTTTAGTATAATTATATATAAAGGTGGGTGAGTTCCGTGGAGAAAGAACAATTCAGTAAAAGATTAGTTGAATTAAGAATGAATAAAGGTGTGTCTGCCCGTGATATGAGTTTATCTATCGGACAAAGTGCAGGTTATATTAACAACATTGAAAACGGTGTGAATTTACCGTCAATGACTGTATTCTTTTACATTTGCGAATATCTCGGTGTGACTCCCATGGAGTTCTTTGACACAGACACCGGCAATCCGATAAAAGCAAACGAGCTACTAAACGCAACAAAGAACCTGAGCGATGAGCAATTAGAACACTTAATTGCAATTGCAAACGGATTAAAATAATAACTGAGCCGTCCGAGTTTGGACGGCTTTTGTTTGCTTTTCGTCCTCACTCCGCACTGAAATAATTTCCCCATTTTATTCTTTCCATCAGAAATATAGCTGTCATTTAAGATTTGTATTGGTTTATTTCCGTTGTTTTTATCATTATAACATCTATAATCCGTTATTGCAATATCAATACCGCCTTACAACAAATATTTTTACACATTGTATGGGTTAAAATATTACAAAAGGATGGTGACAGCATAATGGAAGAAAAAGATTTTGCATTAAGACTTGCACAACTCAGAGAAAAGAAAGGCGTATCAGCCAGAGATATGAGTTTATCAATGGGACAAAACCCCGGATATATCAACAATATCGAATCAGGCAAATCACTTCCGTCACTGACCGGAATTTTCTATATCTGTGATTATTTAAAAGTAACTCCAAGCGAGTTTTTCGATTTAGAATCAAAGAATCCTACAAAACTCAATTCTATCATTAAAGACCTGAAATGCCTTGACGACAAACAACTTGATACAATTTCAACTCTCGTAAAAGATTTAATACACAAATAAGCAAAAGGCTACCCGAAACGGGTAGCCTTTTTAATGCTTTAATAGCTAATTAACCGTTGAGCTTCTTTGCGAGAGCTGATTTTTTTCTTGCAGCGTTATTCTTATGAATAAGGCCCTTAACTTCAGCCTGGTCAATCTTTTTGATTGCAGCTTTAACAAGAACATCTTTATCAGCAGCGTTTGCTTCTACAGCAGCGTTAGCCTTTTTGATTGCTGTTTTGAGAGCTGAATTTCTTGCTTTGTTGCGAGCAGTCTTTGTCTTTGTTACGATAACACGCTTCTTTGCGGACTTAATATTCGGCATTACAGTTGCACCTCCTTGTTATTTGTCTGCACAGGTTATTATAATAGCACTTCTTTCAAAAAAAAGCAAGTAAAATATGAAAAAAAATGATTTTTTTCGCAAAAAAATTCCAATAATACTCACAGGACACATTACGGGAGGTATATTTGATGAATTTTCGTACTGACCTCGCTCTTGAAAGACAGGAATTACTGGGTGAGAATGCCTCAGAGGGCATAATTTCACAAACCGATGAGAGAGATAACGTAAAAATCACTCACATTAAAATCACGACACCTTCTGCCGCTGAAAGGCTGTCAAAGCCATGCGGAAGCTACGTCACCGTTGAGGTGCCGTCTTTTTCGTCAGACGGTGAGATTTTAGATTCAAAGCTTCATATTCTTTCCTCAGAAATCAGAAAGATGCTTCCCGAAGAAGGCACTGTTCTGGTTGTGGGTCTTGGTAATGTTTCCATAACTCCCGATGCTCTCGGACCGAAGGTTGCTTCCTATATTCTTGCCACGCGCCATATTTCCTCCGAGCTTGCAAAATCTGTCGGGCTCACCGGTCTTCGCCCCGTTGCAGGAATCTCGCCCGGAGTTCTCGGTCAGACAGGTATTGAAACAGGAGAAATAATCCGCGGCATTGTTGACAGAATAAAGCCTGCCTGCGTTGTAACGGTTGACGCTCTGGCATCAAGAAGCCTTTCAAGGCTCGGCTCTACCGTGCAGATGTCTGACACAGGTATTTCACCCGGCTCAGGTGTCGGCAACTCACGAAAAAGACTTGATGAGAAAACCTTGGGAGTAAAGGTTATCAGCATCGGTGTACCTACCGTTGTTGACGGCGCGACCCTTGCCCATAATTTAATCGACAGAGAAAAGTCCTCTGCTTATGCCTTTCTTCCCGAAAGCGAAGAAATGATGGTTACGCCAAAGGAAATTGACCTTCTTATAGAAAGGGCATCGAAGCTTGTGGGACTTGCCATAAACTGCGCTCTGCAGAAAGGTCTTTCTCCTGAGGAAATAATGAGTCTGGTGTCATAGAAAAAGAAAATACGGAATATATATTACCACCAAATTATGGAGGTATATTCCGTGAAAATTTCAGGAAACAAAAAAATCATTATTACCGTCAGTGCATGTATTGCCCTTTCCTTTTTATCTGTTTTTTCAGTTTTCAAGATAGCAGGAAGCGAAACGCTTGTGAAAATGTGCGTAAGACTGCTTATTCCTTCCGACATTTCCGAAAGCTCCGTAAGCATGAGTGCAAAAAAAGCCTTGACATCTATACTGAAGCTGAATTCTGATGAGAACGACAGTGAAGACACGGTAAAAATCAATTCTCTTGCCTATGTGCCTGCAGATATACAGACTCTTATGGATTCTTTTTCAGAAAGCAATGAAACAGGAGGCAAAATCGTCCCTGTCACCTACGGCAGTGAAAGCGCAAACACAAGGTCGGGAAACATTCTTGTAAAAAATACAACAGGCAGAAGCCTTGACATTGTTGAAGCTCTTAAGCAAAAGCCTGCACTTACGGAAGCCGGAGAAAATGAGATAAGTGTTCTGATTTTCCACACTCACACGACAGAAAGCTATCAGACAATTGACAGCGACACATACTCCAAAGATTTTTCATCAAGAAATGATGACGAAAATCAAAACATGATACGAGTCGGTGAAGAAATCGCAGCACAGCTTGAAGAAGCAGGAATCGGAGTTATACACGATAAAAAAATCTATGACGGCAGTTATTCGGGAGCATACGACCGCTCGGGAAAAAGTGTTGACGAATATCTGGAAAAATATCCCACCATTCAGGTTGTCCTTGACGTTCACAGAGATGCGATCCAGACAAGCGAAACCACTAAGGTAAAGCCTGTCACCACAATCGGCGGCAAAAAAGCTGCTCAGATTATGATAATTACCGGCTGTGAAGGCGGAGACATAACTGATTTCCCCAATTGGGAGGATAATCTTCACTTTGCTCTCCTGATTCAGAAAACAGCAGAAGAAATGTACCCCACACTTATGAGACCGTTATTTTTCTGCAACAGAAAATATAATATGTATAAATCAAAATGCTCCGTTCTTCTTGAAATGGGAAGCGACGGAAACACACTTGACGAGGCAGCTTATTCAGGCAGACTTATAGGGCACGTGCTCGGAGTAATGCTTAACAAATACTTATAACAAATCTAAGGAAGTGAAAAAAATGCAAAAGCTCATTAGAAACTACGTTATTCTCACGTCTTTTCTGCTGTGTCTGACCTTTCTTTTTGTGGGCATAATCGGGGTCAATGAGGAAACCTCTTATGTCATAAGCGGAGAAAGAGATGACGTTCTGCGCGTACAATCCACAACAACTGAAAGGCTCCTTGTTAAAGACGGGGAAGAAAACACAAAAATTCTTTCTTTCGGCAGTGAGGATAAAGAAACACTGATAATTCTTCTCGCGGGACTTCTCCCCTCTCCTCTCTCTCAGATAGTCTGGTCGTTTGCATAAAAGAAACCCTTCCGTATTCTCTATACAGAAGGGTTCGATATTTATACTTTATTATTATTTGCAAGTTCTGCGGCTTTCTTTGCGGCATGTTCTTCACGGGCACTTGTTTTGCCCTCTTTTGTAATGTCGCCCGCTTTCGTAAGAGCAATTTTCGTAAAGAAGGGACCGACAATTTCATAAATTAACACTGCGAAAAGTGTAATATTTCTGACAATCTCACCGTCAGAGCCAAGCTCAATTGCTTTAATTGCCATACCAAGCGCAACACCTGCCTGAGGAAGAAGCGTAATTCCCAGATACTTTATAATATTATCGTTACACTTTGTCATTTTCGCACTGATTCCGGCACCGTAATATTTACCGATTGAGCGGGAAACAATATACACTGCGCCGATTGCAACAACTGCCCAGTCCGAGAAAACAGAAAGGTCAAGCTCTGCACCGCTGATCACGAAGAAAAGGATAAGAATGGGAGCCGTCCATCTGTCTGCTCTTTCCATAAGCTCCTCTGAAAAATCACATTCATTACAGAACACTGTTCCCAGCATCATACATGCAAGAAGTGATGAGAAACCGATATGGATTCCGCCGACATCAAATTTAAGACAGGAGACGGCAACCGTCATCATAACGAATGTAACCGAAACTGCCATACGCTTTGACCTTGAATGGAAAAACTTTTCGCAGAAGGTAAAAAGATTACCCATAACGAATCCGAGAGCAAGAGAAAGAATTACTTCAAGTAAGGGTTCAAGAAAGACTGAAAGTATATCAACCGCACCTGTGCTCAGAGATTTTGCAACACCGAAGGAAATTGCGAAAACTACAAGACCCACCGCGTCATCAAGTGCAACAACAGGAAGAAGAATATCTGTTACGGGACCTTTCGCCTTATACTGCTTGACAACCATAAGCGTTGCCGCAGGTGCCGTAGCCGTTGCGACCGAGCCGAGAACAATTGCTGCAGGAAGAGTCAGCTTATCGGGTATTATCATATGAAGACATATAAGGGCAATATCAACAATTACTGTTGTGAAAATTGCCTGAAAAACGCCGATAACCGTTGCCTGCTTGCCGATTTTTTTGAGCTGTGCAAGACGAAATTCATTACCCATTGAAAAAGCAATAAAACCGAGAGCCAGGTCTGAAATAATTCCGAAGCCTTCAATCTGCTCCTCTGTAATACCGATTCCCGGAACACCTAATGCGCCGAGAAAAAACGGGCCGATAAGCACACCTGAAACGAGATAAGCCGTAACGGCAGGGAGCTGAATTTTTTTTGCAAGTCTGGACAAAAGAAGTCCTGAAAGCAGAGCTATTGATAAGCTCAGTAAAACACTTGCTGTTTGTGACATTTCAATGCCTTCTTTCAAAATTTCTAAAATAACAACCCTGTTATTCTAGCACAGCAAAACTCAAAAATCAAACAGAAAATTAAAGATTGTTATAAAAGCTGAAATAGTCAAACGTAAGCCGGTGAAATATGGCTAAATTGTTAAATCGAAAGAAAATTTTACCATTTATATATAGCTTCGGGATTTTCAAAAATCTCATCAAGCTTCTTTATAAACGGCATCAGATCTGCCGCACCGCCTATTTTATGGTCAAAATTCAGTGACAGGGGCAAAATTTTCTTCGTACCCAACTGCAGACAACCGTTTTCATCCTTATATACATATTCCCTGTCCGTCACTCTGCCTGTTCCGAACATAAACACCTGAGGATACAAGGGCGGAATATATGTGATATTCACATTAAGCTTGTCATAAAGAGGTCCCCAGTTAGTAAAGCATACCGTTCCCTCGTTCGCTTCTGTCATCTTCAGACCATCCTCAGCCTCTGCACGTTTCCTTCCTGTCAGCTTAAGGAAATCTGATTTCAGTGATTTCGAAAGATAAACCACCTTTCCTTTTCCGAAGCATGCACACAGGCTCTGACAAAGCGGAGAAATGATTTTACCCTTTGTAAGCTCACCGATCACCCTCTGCCTCGAAACCTCAAACATAAGCTCTTCAAGCTCGGTATTCTCCAGTCTTCGCTTTGAATCTTCAATCAGCAAAGCCGTTTCTTCAAGATTTTTGTCTTCAAGATGCAGCACCTTCACCTGAAAAGTGCTTCCGTTTTCAAGGCACGTAGCCATTGAAACATCAATGTGTTTCTTTATTATCAGTTTTCCTGCAGTAGCGCAGTGGTTATATCTGAAATGTGCATTGAGTCTCGGAGCAGCCTTCAGCCCCTCGACAAGAATTTTCATCATCAGAGTGTTGAAGGTCAGCTTATATCCGCACTCTTTTCTGAGCTTTTCAAACACCTCAAGAAGCTTTGTGACATCAGCCTCGTAAGTACAACCCACTCCCGGAATATTTCTCTGGGAATTCACAAGAGCATTGCTGGACATTCTGTCACGCATGCTCATATATTCGATTTTGTCACCCTCCTCGGGTGTAAGTCTTGCTACTTTAATATATTCCTTAAGTCCCATTAATGCACCAACTTTTTAAAATTTTTAAAATTATATCACATAAATATTTGATTATTATTAATACAATGTTAACTCTTAATCTTGTTCCTCATTGCAGTCTGCAAAGCCTTCTCTTTCTGTGCCTTTAAGCGTTCAGCATCTTTTTCCTTTTGTCTCTTGATTGCCTTTGCTTTTTCACGTTCAAGGACATTTTTGAGGAACTTTGTGTTTTCCAGATCCAGAAGTTTTTTATCGTAAACTATGTTCTCCACTTACCATTGAATAAGTTATATTTTCCGCCACAGATGCGTTTTTTGCTTTAGACAAGATATTAAGTTCTACTTTTGAAAATGTAGCCATACAAAGTTGATTTTGGAAATCAATTTGTAGAGCTATTTTTACAAATAAGATAACTACATTATTAATTTTGATTCGTTTTGACAAGTTAACAATAGGGAACCTCTAAAAACCCCTTGCACGAAATTATGTTTGCTCTTTTTCCGTCATA
>CAZDQE010000010.1:0-50226 GCA_964507395.1 uncultured Eubacteriales bacterium
TTCAATTTTCAGTTGACAATTCCTTCCGAATATTGTATAGTCTTTAGTGTTTAGTTTATTGTTTTTCACACTTCAATTATACTAAATATTTAGAGCCAAGTACAGTCTTTTCTGCACTTGGCTCTATCTTATTTTTTCGGAGACTTTTGATACAGCCCCTTTACCTTTATTCCGGTGTGTATTCAAAGCAATCCATAAGTCTCAGTTTAAACAGATTCCTTACGTGCATATCATCAATTTTTTTCTTTGTAGCCTCATCGTCACATACGCCTGTACGGATATATTTATCAAGAACAGCATAGGTAAAGCCAAGGTTATCCTCATCAGTTTTTCCGCACAATCCGTCAATCGGCACTTTTTCAACAAATCTGTCAGGAAGTCCGCAAACCTTGGCAACTGCCTTAACTTCCTGAACGGTAAGCCTTGATAGCGGGCTGAAATCCCCTGCTGCATCACCGTATTTTGTTGAATAACCAACCCAATCCTCAGAAAGATTACATGTATTTGCAACTCTTCCGTTGAAGCTCTGTGAAACAGCATAGAGTGCAGCCATTCTGATTCTGGGCGGGAGGTTGGTCTTAGTAAAAGGCGAAATCTCTGTCATTTCACTTACTTGTGAAATAATTGATTCAAAAGCATCTTTTATATTCAGAGTATAACTTTTTATACCGAGAAAATCAACCAAGTCCTTTGAAACATCAATATCGAACTGTTCTCCGTTTGGCATTAAAACGCCAATGACCCTATCCTTTCCGAGAGCTTCGACGCAAAGTGCAGCAACAGCAGAACTGTCCTTACCGCCTGAAATGCCGATAACTGCATTACAGCCTTTACCGTTTTTCTCAAACCAATCCTGTATCCATTTTACAATATCATTCTTAACTTTAACAGCATCAAAAGACATTCAAAACACCTCTTAATTAATATATTTTATCAAGTATTTCAATAACATTCGCAATTGCACCTTCATTATTTGACCTTACAACAAAATCTGCAACATTCAGTACATCCTTGTTACCGTTTTCAGGGACAAAACCTTTAGATGCTGCAATAATCATTTCCATATCATTAAGACCATCACCTACTGCATATGCGTTTTCAGGAGATACGCCAAGACAGTCAGCCATTTTTAAAAGTCCGCTCCCTTTGTCAACACCCTTAGCCAGAACCTCAATAAACTCACCTGTTGTTTTAATATAAGAAATTTCAGGAATGAATTTATCAATATATTCATGCACAAGAATCGGATTTGTTTTTCCGCACGCTAACATTGCTTTCTGCCATGGAATTACTGTTTCCGACGGTCTGCTGCAGGTTTTATATTCAATCCCCTGGCTTGAAAAATGCCTGTGTGTTGTATCCGAGAGATTTATAGCATAAGTTTCATTAAAAGGATACATTTCAACTGCTATGTCGGGAAATGCAGACAAAAGCTTATTAATTGCATTTATACCTTCTTCACCAAGTCCATCGAAAAAAACATTTTCCTTTTTTTCATAATCATACGCAAGAGCTCCGTTTGCAAGAAGGACAGGTGCATTTATAAACTCAGAGCTGTATTTATGAAAGCCCTGATATGTTCTGCCTGTAGATACTGAAAAATATCCGCCGTTCCCGGTAAAATATGAAATCATTTCCTTGTTGTCGTCGGTAATTTCACCTTTCTCGTTGGCAAAAGTGCCGTCAAAATCAGTCAGTATAAGAACACCGTCAAATTTACCCATCTGTTTTTTCTCCTCCAAGATAAGCTTCTACGCGATAAATCGGAAATCCCATTTCAGAGAAACGTTTTTCATATTCAGTAATAATATTTCCTTCAAAATCACTTTTGTGCAAATCAAGTGAAATATTCTTCATCTTATAACCTGAAACAGAAAATTCTTCAAGTGAATATTCAAAAAAATGCATATTATCGGTTTTCTGATGTATCTCTGCACCGTCCGCCAAAATCGTCGAATAAATTTTCAAAAATTTTCTGTTTGTAAGTCTGTGATTTTTATATTTGTTTTTAGGATAGGGACAAGAGAAATTAAGATAAATTCTTGAAATTGATTTCGGAGGAATATACTTTTCAAGATATTCTGCTGAACATTTAAGAAATCTCACATTATTTAATTCATTATTCATTGCTGATTCACATGCAGATACGATAACATTTCCGATTTTTTCAACAGCAAGAAAATTAACATCAGGGTTCTGTTTCGCTTTCTCTGTTACAAATCCACCCTTGCCACAGCCGATTTCAAGCTCGACGGGATTTTCGTTGCCAAACATTTCTCTGAAATCAAAGAATTCTTTTGTCTGAATGGCAGTTTCAAAATTCAGGTCATCACTCATAACCTTGATAAAATAATCTCCACACGCTTCAAGTCTTTCGTCAAGGTGCTTCTTTTTTCTCATTCTCATATAGCAAATCTCCAATACTGAGTTATGCAATGATTATACAACAAAATATAAAAATTAGCAATAAAAAACACGGTATTTAACCGTGTTTTTTATCATAAATCAAGTTTTAAATCGTTTTCCTTTATCCAACCTATTTTTCTCAAAGGTAACGCAATAAGAGGTGTGATTATAGCCGGAGCAACAACTGAAATAACAATCAAACCAATCCAATCCATAGCTGTAATGGAATCTTTGACACCTGCTGCAATATCATTTATCCATCCTGTATAAACACCAATCTGACCAACAAGACCACAGGTGCCCATACCTGACGATATTGCAGCACCATTCATTTCAAGTTTGAAAACACATGTTGAAATAGGTCCGCAAATTGCAGATGCAACTGTTGGCGGAATCCATATCTTTGGATTCTTAACAATATTTCCCATCTGAAGCATACTTGTACCGATTCCCTGTGCAAGCAAACCTCCAACCTTATTTTCTTTATAACTCATTACAGCAAAGCCTACCATCTGTGCACAGCATCCCGCAAGAGCAGCACCGCCTGCAAGACCTGTAAGGCTCAGAGCCGCACAAATTGCAGCACTACTGATTGGGAGAGTAAGTGCAATACCGACAATTACGGATACAATAATTCCCATAACAAACGGATGAAGTTCTGTTGCCATCATAATAAGTTCGCCGACGAAACTTGCGGCTTTTCCGATATATGGAGCACAATAAATTGAAAGAAGGACACCTGAAACAATTGTAACAAACGGAGTAACGATTATATCAATTTTTGTTTCTTTGCTTACTGCTTTGCCCAGTTCAGATGCTATAATGGCAATAAACAGAACAGCAAGCGGTCCCCCTGCACCGCCACATTCATTCGCAGCAAAGCCAACAGTGGCGAGAGAAAATAATACCAGCGGCGGACAATGAAGCGCGTATCCGATAGCAATTGCCATCGCAGGACCGGAAACAGTTTTGGCAAAGTTGCCTATTTCAATAAGAACCGCAATGTCAAACTGAGTACCAATGGTACTGATAATTGTACCGATAAGCAAAGATGCAAAGAGACCTTGTGCCATTGCTCCGAGAGCATCAATGCCGTAGCGTTTAGCTGAAAACTTTATATCTTTTCTGTCAAGAAAGGCTTTAAGTTTTCCGGATTTTTGCTTTGTCATAGATAATCGCCACCTTATAAATTTGAAAATATTTTAGCACATTGAAGCGAAAAATTCAATCAAAATACAACAACTTTGTGAAGATTATAAAGTATTCCCCCATCTGCCGAAGCAGTGGGGGAATTTTTATGCTAAGTGCACAATTTCGTTAAATTTTTATCTTTGTCCAACAGTGGCGTTCAGTGCACCAACCTGCTCGACAAGATCGATATCATCCTGATTGATAACACCGTCTCTGTTAACGTCTGCTGCAAGATTCAGTGCATTAACACTTGTATCACCTGACATAATAATCATCCAGATGAAAATTGAATCCTGTGCATCAACAAAACCGTCACCATTTACATCACCGAAGATTACGAGTGAGTAAGTGTCAACAACAGTTCCTTCTTCATCAAGAACCTCAACAATTGTGCCGGTACCCAAACCGTTTACTGTTTCAGTACATTCAATTGTTCCATTGACAACACGAACATACTCTTCAATATCGCTAAGTCCCTCGTCAACGCCGTAGATGAACTTATCTTCCTCATCAATCGTTGAGCCTACGCCTTCAATTGCTTCAATCTTTGTTTCTTCTGTAAGAACAAGATTATCAATTGCAGTGTTGATGTCTTCAGCATATTTATTTACAACAGCCTGATTATCTATTTTAAGTGTCCAATCAACAGTATCAATCAAATCCTGAACTGCTTTAATTGAATCCTCAGTGTAAATAAACTTGTCAACTGCATTGAATCTTTCAATCGCTGAATTAACTCCGGCATAATCGGCAGTTTTAAGTGTTAAAGCAACTCTTGCATCATCAATTCTCTTTGCAGCTGCGTCAACTGCTGACTGATCTTCCTCATCTGTGAGCTCAGCTGCAAGAAGTGCGTTACCTTCGTTCATTGCTTCAACAAACTCAACATATGTTTCATCATCAACGAAGTCATTGAGGTTAACCATATTACCTGCATTTAATGCTGCTTCAAGAGCTGTCTTATCAATTACAACATTATAGCTTGCTTCAACATCTGCATAAGCCATCATAATTTCTGATGCTATTATCTTGATCATTTCGTTATCAAGAATTGTAAGCTCATCATTATCAGCAATAGCCTGACCTTCAGCAACGAGTGCTTCCCATTCTGCAAGAAGTTCAGCATCATAGTACTGAATGTATTCACTTGTAAGCTTAAGCTTAAGAGCATTATTAAGAGATTTTTTGTCTGCCGCTTTAAGAACAAGGCTATCAACCACATTGTTAAGATTATCTGTGATAGCATCAAGTTCTGCCTGCTGAGAAATCTTATATTCAGTCTCTGAAGCAGTTACAGCTTCCGCAAGAGGTGCATCAAGAGTATCTATGTTTTCATAAATATCTCTGTCAATAGCATTGGCTCTCTCAATTGCTTCATAAAGTTCAGTGAAATCTGCATCAAGCTCAACAAGATTATCAACCGCGTTGTTAATATCAGCCGCATACTGGTCAACAACACTCTGATCTGATACATCAAGTTCGGCATTAATGCCATCAATTATTGTCTGAATTGCCTGAATATCTTCAGCTTTGTAATAATCTTTATTAAGAGCGTTGAATTTATCAACTGCATCATTTACTGCTGTGTAATCAGCAGGAACATATACAAGCTGATTTTCAGCATTTTCAATAAGTGCTATTGCTTCATTAATCTGTGTAGTTGTTGCATAATAAGTGTTATAAACAGTTTCTGCCTGAGGTATTACACCTGCAAGAATTGCATATGAATCTTCAGTATAAAGTGATGAATCATAAGCCTTTGCTCTTGCAATAGCTTCTGCAAGTTTAGTCTTAGCCTCTGTTGCAGTAACAATGACCTTACAGCTTGCTTTGTAACCACCCTGAACAGTTGTTACTGTGATGTAACACTCACCCGCATCAACAAAGAACACTTTACCTTCAGAGTTAACTGTTGCAACAGATTCATCAGATGAAGACCAGATAACATCCTTGATAGTAGGCTCAATCAAACCTGAATATTTCAGTGTGTGTGTAAGTGTGAAATTGCCACCGGTATAACCTGAAATTTCAGAGTGACTGATTTCAACGCCTTTTACTTCTACAGACACAAGTTTAATGAAAGAAACATAAACAGATTTTGTATACTGCACACCGTAATAATCGGTAACTACAAGAGTGATCATAGCAGAGGCTGCATCATTATTAGTACATTTAACAAGACCATTCTGATCAACAGTGATATTTGAATTGTTACTTGACCATACATATGATTCATACATTGCATTGTCGGGATTCAGTTTGAAAGTAAGCTGAACTGTCTTGTTAGTAAGAACGGAAGTAGTAGCTTCATAAGTAACATGCTCCTCTGTGCCACCGGTTACATCATTATAAATCGCAATTGACTCAACATGAATATAGGGTTCAAGAGCATTAATTGCATTTACAAGCCACTCTACAGCATCATCAATATCCTGCTGTGATGCTTCATTGTTACTGTAAACACTTATAGCGTTGCTATACGCCTCAAGATAAGCATTGTATGTTGTTTCAAAATAGTCAGTTCTCTGATAATTCTCATCAATTGTCTGCTGAAGAACTGCCTCAAGAGCCGACTTATCTGTTGTAACATAAACTTTGCAGATTGCATGGAATCCGCCAACAATTGATTCTGCTTTGATTTCAGCATAACCGCCTGCATGGAAGGAAACAAGACCATTTTCATCAACAGAAGCTACATCAGGATTACTTGAAGACCAGACAACTCCTGAAATATCAGCAGGTCCGCCGTTTACGCCGATTACATTAGCTTCAAGCTGAACAGACTCTGAATTTACACTTGTTTCGATAAGCTCCTCGTTAAGTTCGACTGAAGCAACGGGGTTTCTTGCAAATGTAACATAACTCTCTGTTTTATACTCGTTACCAAAATCATCCTTGATAGTAAGATATATCTTACCATAACAAGGTGAATTCATTGAAGGACCTACAACACCGCTTGCAGGATTGAATATGATACTGCCATCATAAGACCATTCAATATCAGTGTACATTGCATTTTCAGGATATACCACAAAGCTGATGTTTGCATAAGATGAAAGATATTGTTCTCCTTCGGGAACTATAATGTTAATGTTTTCTGCTGTATTTCCATCACAAGAAATTTTTACATCTGAAACGTAAACATATTCAACAAGTTTTGAAATTGCTTGCGAAAGAGCTATTCTTGCATTATTTACTTCTTCCTGTGTGGGATCGTCAGCATTGTAAACTTCAAGTGCTGCATTATATTTTTCCTGAAGTGCTGTCCAAGATGCAGGAGTGAAACCTGTGTAATCAAGACCTTCAACATATGTCATAGCTTCGTCAAGTTCGGACTTATCAGCATAGATTTTAATTGTTGTATAAGCCTTATAACCGCCGTCACAAGTTGTTGCACAAATTTCAACTGTACCTGTGTTAAGGAATGTAACAAGACCATTAGCATCAACAATTGCAAGTGTTTCATCTGATGAAGACCAAGTTACACTATTTATATTCGCACTACTGGGTGAAACTGAAGCTGAAAGCTGCTTTGTACCTGCTACGACAGCATCAGTAACGCTTGAGGGAGAAATGCTGACACCTTCTACCTGATTTCTTGCGAAAGCGACATATATTGAGTTAGTGTAGGCTCTGCCCTTAGTATCAGTTACAGATAAAGTAATAAGTGACCAACAGGCTTCATTTGCAGTGGGTATACATACACCTGCTTCATTAACTGAAATCGAACTGTTGCTTGATGACCATGTAACAGATGCCCAGGTAGCATTTGTAGGCAGAATTCTGTAACCGAGACTGATTGACTGATTAGTATAATTTGCTACAAGACCTACTTCTTTTGAAACATGTGAAGGTGCATCTGAGCCGTTATACAAGATAATTGCTTTCTGAATCTTGATATATCTGTCAAGATTCTCATAAGCATCCCAGAGAGCCTGTGCAGCTGAATCAATATCTCTCTGTTTCGGGTTTGCTACTTCAAGAACCTTTCCGGCATTTTCATAAGCCTCAGCATAAGGTTCCCATGATTCAACTGTATATTCATCCTGGTTAAGGTTGAGTGCTGTTGTCATTGCGTAAATTTCTTCAAGAGGAGTTCTGTCAGAAGTAACAGTAATTTCACAAACAGCTGTGTGACCGCCATAAACAGTGGATGCAAGAATCTGACAAGTACCTGCTTCAACAAATGTTACAACACCGTTTTCAACAGTTGCAACATCGGGATCAGTTGTACGCCATACAACTTCACCAACGCCGTAATTCTCAAAAATATAATCTGTTGTATTATGAGAAACAGTTGCAGTGATTGTCTGAGCTTCTGCACCGTAAGGAACAGACAACTCGGTTTTATCAATTGAGATTCCGGTAGGCTCATAGTTACCGAAAGCAACATAAACAGTCTTGATAACAGTGTTGCCGTAATGGTCTGTTGCAGTGAGTGTAATTGCTGCACCGCAAGCTTTATTTTTAGCCGGCTGAACAACACCATCAGTTACAGTAACTGTATCACTTGATGAAGACCACTCAATTGATGCGAACATTGCATCAGCGGGTGCGTAATCATAAGTCAAGGTTACTGTTTTGTTCTTGATTGATGTTAAACTTGAAACCTTAATTGCAATAAATTCAGGAGCAATCGCACCATCATAATAGACATTTAAATCTGTCATGTGAATATACGGCTGAAGTGCTTCAATTGCTGAAAGCAGATTTTCTGTAGCTGTATCAATTTCTTCCTGAGTGTAAAGAACCGATGCTTCAACCTCAATAGCATGGTTATATGCATCAACATAAGCCATACTTGTTTCATAAGTGTGATCCTGAATGTTTATCTCAGCTACGTCAGCAGTTGCAATAGCTTCACGAAGCTTGGATTTATCACCGGCAACAGTAACAAGACATGTAGCCTGAAGGCCGCCGTCAGCAGCAGTTGCAGTAATGGTTGCCTGACCTGCATTGTGATATGTAAGCTGACCGTTTTCATCAACTGTTACAGCGGTTTCGTTGCTTGATGACCAATAAACCTTCTGAATTGAAGCATCATGAGTAACAACTGATGTTGCCTGATGCTTACATTCTGCAGTAAGTTTTGCAGGAGCTTCGTCAAGGCTTGTTTCAATTACTTCAGGTGTCAAATTCAGATGTGTTACGGGATAAAGAGCGAAAGATACATGAACCTTATCTGTAACAACATTTCCTCTTTCATCAGTTACGGCAATTGTAACCCAACCATAACCTGCAGAGGTAGATGATTTCGGTTTAACAAGACCGTTTTCATCAACAACAATTGATGAAGAATCAGTTGACCACTCAACAGAAACATACATTGAGTCGAGAGGAAGAATTCTTGAATAAAGCTGCAGTGTTGAGGTTGTATACTTAACAGCAATATACTCAGGTGCTTCAACAAGACCATCGTCACCTTCGACCTGAATTATTACGTTTTCAGTCTTGATAAATTTAACAAGACCCTTGTAAGCAGCAATCAGATCCTGTCTTGCATTATCTACCATTTTCTGTGTAGCGTTTGCATTTTCTATAACTGCCTTTGCGTGATCATAAGCTTCCTTATAGTCATCAAATGATGCTTTTGTCCAGTCTTCTTCGACAAGTGCATAGCCGTCCATTTCTGTAATTGTCTGTTCAAGAACAGTTTTATTTACAGAAACAGTTACAATACAAGCCGCAGTATAGCCACCGTCAACAGTAATAGCTGTGATAACAGCAGTACCGGGAGCCTTATATGTAAGATTACCGCTCTGGTCAACAGTAACAACGCTTTCATTGTTTGATGTCCATACAACATCTTTGATGTTTGCATCACCAATACCTAATGTACCTTGAGGTTCAACAGTAGCAGTAAGGCTACCTGTGTTGTAAACAAGTGCATCTGTAATCTGATATTTATCAAGAGCCAAGCCTGTTACAGGAGTGTTAGCAAATGAAACAATAACGGAATCGGAAACCACATTACCCATGTAGTCCGTAGCAGTAAATGTGATTACAGCCCAACAAGCTTCGTTCTTTGCAGGTGTGCATACACCATTCTGGTCAACCGGTAACATTTCAGGATTACTTGATGTCCATTCAACTGAAGCATACATTGCATTTTCAGGCTTGAAAGAATAATCAAAGTCAACTGAATACGATTGATATCTCTTGGAAGTGCTTACTTTAACTGAATGATAATCAGAAGCGGATTCACCATCCAGAAGGATTTCAACGCCGAAGAGCGGAACATAAGCACCGGCTCTGTCATAGATATCAAAAATTAACTGAGCAGCCTTATCGCAAGTAATCTGATGTGCGAACTCCATGTTCCAGACAACAAGCGCCTGCTCGTATGCTGCAGTAAGTTCTGCCCAATCATCTGCAGGACAGTTATCAGCATTCAATTTACCTGATTCATAAAGCTTGATAGCATATTCAAGTCTTGTTTTATCAGGACGCACGGTAATTGTAGCAGTTGCCTGATAACCGCCATCAACCGTTGTTGCAGTGATTTCACAAGTACCTGAGCCTACAGCAGTAACAACACCATCTTCTACGGTTGCAACACTTTCATCGCTGGAAGACCAGTGAACTGTTTTAATACTTGCATCGCCTATCTTTGCGCCTGAAGCACCCCAGCCCTCGGGAGCGATTGTCGTGCTGATTGTGGTAGTTTCTCCAACAATCAGATCAGTTTCGGTAGGACTTACAGAAACACCGGTTACAGGATAGTTTGCAAATGAAACGTAAATTGTATCAGTATATCCGCCGTCATAAGATTTTGCCTGAATGACACCCCAGGCTGAGCTGTTTTTAGTGGGTTTTACAACACCGTCAATAGAAACTTCTATGTTACTGCCTTCAAGTACAGACCATCTTACGTTCTGATTTGATGCATTAGGAGGATTGAAAGTAACTGAAAGCTGTGTCTCTACGTTATTGTATGGTTTTGAAGTCGAAACTTCGACACTGAGGAAATCACCCTGGTCGATTTCGATTCCCTGTGCTAAAGTACCGATATATACATCGTATGTTCTTTCGCATGTGGAAATTGTACCGGCTTTTACAGCAATCTGTATAATACCGCCGCCACCTTCAAGTGCAGTAAAATTACCGTTCGAGTCAATAGTTGCACTTGAATTTGAAACTGTTCCGTTATTTGCGGCATAAGTGATTGTACCGTCATCACCTACAAGACCCCAACGAATTGTTGCATTTGAACGTGAGGGATAAACAGTAGCTGTGTACTGAGCAGTTTCACCGGGCTGAATTACAGAGGGACCGTTAACTGAAATATCAACAGGCTGTGTGACCAGCTTACCTGTTACAGTAACCTCTGCAGATGCAGAAATACCGTCTACAGTCGCAGTAACTGTTGTAGTTTTTTCGTTAAGAGAAGTAATACCGCCTGCATCACGGCCAATAAGAATACCATATTTGTCAACATAAGCAATTGACTCATCTTCTACAGTCCAGACAACATTTGTTGAACTTGCACCGGCAGGAACGATATCAGTAATGTACAACTGAGAAGTTTTACCTTCCTCAACCTCAAGTGTACCGCCAATTGAAAAACTCTTTATTTCAAGAGAGTCAACAATAGTGAATGTAATTTCATCATTGATTGATGCTTCGAGAATCCAGTTGGTAACATACTTTGTAGCCTGTGTGACAAGTGAAGCAGTGTTTGTACCTGCACCTGCTGCAGCAACAAGAATATCAATTACAAACTTGGCAGTGTTTACAGAAACGTTGAGACCCAACACTTTAACCATGATTTCAGCAAAATCAGCAGTATCTACTTCATTGCCAAGTGAAGCCAGGTCATTGATGTAACTCATAAGTTTATCAACGATATCATCAGCATTGGGATAAACTTTAATAGTTACCTGACCTTGTTTAAGGAACGTGATCTCACCTGTACTTTCATCAAAAGTTGCATAATCGGTAGGATCATCAAAAATTGTTTTTCCTTCAAGTTCCCAAGTAACACCATATCCTAAACGAAGAGGTGTTACACCGCCTTCAACAGTAACCTTACCGCCAACAGCAACGGTTGTAGGCAAAGAATCCTTATTAACAATAAATGCACCGTTAGGAAAAACGTTGGCATACCATTTATCAGAGTTAGTAACGAGAACACTAACGGTATCAGTTGCTACTAATGAATCAAACTGGTCATAAAGATAAACAGTAATTTCAGTGTCAAGGTCATTCAGGCGCACTCTGAGAGATTCCATAAGACTATCAGCAACAGCACCACCGCCAAGTGTTTCGCCAACTGTGTTAACAATAGTTTCCGTATCCATGGTATCAAGGTCGATATTATCGCTATAGAGAATAGACTCAAGCGTTTTTGCCAATGAACTACCAATGATAGGTATAGTCTTTACATCATTATCAAGCCAAAGACGTACCGCAGCACCTTTAGATGAGTCATGACCTCTTACCAGACCTGTCTGGTCGACAGATGCGTTGAGAGGCGTGTCACTCTTCCATACCACATATCCGCCTGTAGGCATTGAGCAGTCAATGAGCTTATAGCTCAACTGAATCTGTTCACTTTCCATAACTGTTAACTGTTCAGTTACAGAATTTCCGCTCTCGTCTACGATGTCGATTTCATGGGTAGTAGCAGCAAACGCATCAATATTTGAGAACATGTTGCTGAAACCCGGAACAAGACACGACACAACAAGAGCAAGAACAAGAACAAAGCTCTCTAAGCGAAGTGCTTTCTTTTTCATAAAAGTATTCCTCCTTCTACACCTTTGTGGAAAAACAACTCTCCACTATGTCATACTTTCATACGAATATAATATACCATATATTGCAAAAACTATAATTCCTATTTAGAATAATAATGCATTCTATTAATAAAATATTAAACAAATTAACGATAAATGCTGACAAACAGCGAGTTAGTGCTTGTCAGCATTTGTAAAATATTTCTCAATATATGAAGCTCTGCCCTTATATTCAATTTCAATTATCTCTTCAAGTTCTTCCGGCGATTCTTTGCAGCCGCCCCAAAGCCACATTTTTACAAGTGAGTTAAAGCCGTTTCTGAAAAATTCAACATGATAATCAACATTTTTGTTATCGAAAAACTCAAACGCCAGACGTTTGTTGTAAAACCACATACCATTGTTCTTATCATTATTAAGTTTAAAATATGTTCTGTACAAGGACTGATTTTCCTTCACATGATAAAAAAGCTTCAGATAGTCGCCCCTGTTGTTACCGGCAACGATTTCGTCATAATAAAGAAGTATCAGTTCGTCATGAAGCTTATCAATAATTTTCTCTGACAAATCGTACACATCAAGAAAATTTGCATAAAACGTACTTCTGTTTATCTCTGCGACTTTACAAATTTCCGAAACTGTAATCTGATGCAATTCCTTTGTTTCAAGAAAATCAACGAAAGCCTTCTGTATTCTCTCTATCGATTCTCTTCTTCTCTTATTGTTCTTTTTGTTCATAATCTCTCCGCACTTGTTTAATAATCTCAACATTTTGCAAAAAAATGTTGGTTGATAATGTCCGCCGGATATATTATACTATATTTAGACAAAAAAACAAGTGTTGTTTTTTACATAAAATTTGTTTAAACTTATTCTACACTTTTCTTTGTAACAACGGTGAAAGACGGATTGACAAATACATGTCGTCCGTCTTTTGCCGTTTTATTCAGCATTATAGAAAGCTTCTATATATTTGTCAATGTCTGCTCTCTTGCCTTTAAAGGGTCCGGGAGTTTCCATTTTCAATGATACTGTTGCTGTTGCAACAAGCAATGCTTCTTCTATTGATTCTGTTTGTCTCTCATTTATGTATGCAGCAAAGGTTGTATCACCTCTGCCTGTTCTCCCACTTAAATTTCTTGATTTTATAGGACAAGTATAAGCATTTTTACCGTCAAAAGCAAGAACCTCGGTATTGTGTGTAATTAATATTTCTTTTGCTCCCCATGAATACAGGATTTCTGCTGCTTTCTGTCTGTCGGCAGTTCCGGTCAGAATTTCTGCTTCTGCAGCATCGGTTTTAAGATAAGTTATATATTTCAGAATATCCTTCTTTTCTTTCCAATCCTCAAAATACATAGAGCCGTCAGCCGAAGCATGACGAAGAAAGCCCTGAACATCAACTGCTACCTTGCCACGGTGCGACGCTTCAACAATCATGTCTGTGTTGAAATCGCCGTAAATGAGACCGGCAAAATGATAAATATCGGCATCATATCCGGCAATATCCGCAACAGTAAATGCATCACCTCTGCTTGTACAGGCACACTTTCTTCTTTCCTTGTCTGCCGTAAAATATACATTGACCATATCGGTTGATTTTTCTGACTCAATGCAGATAATATTCTCTTTCGGCAGCGTAAACTGTTCCAGACGTGAATAATCTTTTTCTGCCAATCTGGTAAGCGCAAGAACTTTATGTCCAAGTGCGTGAGCTGATGCAGATGAATATACTACCGCACCACCAACAATTTCAACAGTGTTACCTAAATGGTCTGTATTTCTGTCAAGCGTTGCATGTCCGATTATAAGCGATTTGTATTCAGCCATTATATTTCTCCTCCAACTTTTCCTGAAAATCTTCACGAAGAGCTTCAATTATATTATTCTTCGCAAGATTAAGTCTGAGAATCAGTGATGATTTCATATAATCCTCTGTCATAAAGTCACCGGCTACTATATTTGCACGACTCAGATACCTCTCGTTATTTTCAACACTTTCAATAATACTTTTAAAATACGGACGCAGCTTTTCGTCAAGTGACTTAGGTGTGCAGATACCTATTTCCGTTCCGAAATTCGGTGTCTGCTGAATCTGAAACCAGTTAAGACCTGTAGACTTGCCTAAATCAAAAAGCTTTGTAACCTCTTTTGAAAAGCCTTCGGCTTTCAGACCGTTAATACGCTTGTCCCACGGAAAATCGTATTCACAATTTACACTGTAATCATAAGATTTTTCAAAATTATAAAGTATGTATCTTTTTCCTGACCTTCTGATATCTCCCACAGTTACCGTGTTGATGTCATCAAAGTCTGTAAAAGCATATTTTGAAGGTTGGATATATTTTTCAAGCAAATCATTTACTTGCTTAGTATCAGCCTTAAATTTCAAAGTAATCGGACCGAATTTCTGAGGATAATATTCTCTGATATCAAAAATAAAGAATTCGGAATCATTTTCTTCTATCATTTTTTTGATATCTACTAAATCTTTCTTGAAAGGACCGCCTTTTGAAACACCGTGACAAACTATTATCTCGCCTTTTTTATTAGTATCAAGGCGTATACAAAAATGTCTTACACCGTACCTGAACTGTTCATACAAATCGCCGCTCTGACAACAACCCATGCCTCTCAGGCCATAACTGCATGCATTGTGAGCACTTGGCATAACAACATCAATAATTTTCACATCGTCTTCAAGATATGACATCCAGCTATGAAAAATCATACTTCACACCTCATACATTGTAGCAAATCGCAATTTTTTCCAGCATAACCTTTTTGATTTCATCAATTGCAACTCTCATATAAATCTTAGGGTCAAACACCTCGGGATTCTTTTCCATACCGAGCTTGATGCCGTATGTATAAGCCTGTCGCAGTTCTGTTGCAAAATTAATTTTAGAAATTCCTGCCTTTATACAAGACTTCAAAACATCATCGCTGAGTCCCGATGCACCGTGAAGAACAAGCGGTGTCGAAACAGCAGAGTGAATTTCCGAAATTCTCTCAACATTAATTTTAGGTATTCCTTTGTAAACACCGTGTGCTGTACCGACACCGATTGCAAGAGTGCTGACACCTGTCAATTCACAAAAATCTACGGCTTCGCTTACCTTTGTATAGCTTGCTTCAAAGTCTGTATCCCCTTCTTCTTTTCCTCCGATTGTACCCAATTCGCCTTCGACTGAAATTCCGAGGGGCAGTGCAAAATCAACAACTTCTTTAGTTTTCTTTACATTTTCATCAAAGGAAAGCATACTACCGTCAAACATTACTGAAGAAAAACCACAGTTTATACATTTTTCCGCAAGTTCCTTACTGTTGCCATGGTCAAGGTGCATCGCGTAATCAACATCATCTGCACCTGAAGTCAACGACTTCATCATTGCAGGATAAACTGACATTCCGCCGTAAGCCAGTGTGCGCGGAATAGTCTGGATTATTATTGGCTTTTTAGTTTCCTTCATAACCTCCGCTGCCGCAAGAGCAGACTCAAGATTATCAATATTGAATGCGGGAATAGCATATCCTTCCCTTGAAGCTGTTTTCATCAGCTTATAGCTTGAAACACAAGACATTTTTTAACCTCCGTTATCTGAAATAGACTTCATGTTGCTGAAAGTAATGGACAAACCTGCCTCAGGTATTCTGAATGAAACGGGATATCCGCTGTCAGAATCCTGAACGAGCAGAAACTTGCCGATATCGGACATTCCCGCATAAAGCCAGTTACCATTATCAAGCTTTTCATACTCTGTAGAATTAATAATCGTTTTCATCGACTTAGTAAGAACGGATACAAATTCTGTTTGCTCAGCAAATGAAGAATCAAGCTCGTATGACACATCACCAATTTCAAAAGTGCATATACCGTCTTTAAAGGTCATGGTAAGACCGGAAAGCAATTTGGGCTCCGATACTGTCACAACGCATTTTTCTGCAAGAATATTTTCAATTTTACATTTCATGTCAAAATTATTATATGTAACACTTATGTCACCGATAAAATTCAAATCAGGCAGTGGCGGTGTCGATTCTTTATAAGCACTGCAACCACCCAAGAAAACTATTGAAACCAATAACACAAGTATTTTTTTCAACTGTTACACCCCGATACATCTCTCAATTTTCGAAAGTGCAAAAGGCAAACAATTTGCCGTATCCGTAGGAGTCATGGCAATCATGGAATAATTTTCAGCGGCTATATCACCGGCTAAGCCGTGAATGTATACAGCCATTATTGCGGCATTAACGGGGCTGACAGACTGTGCAAGAAATGCACCGACTAATCCTGCGAGCAAATCTCCGCTTCCGCCCTTGGACATTCCCGCATTACCCGTAGTATTAACAAATGCCGTCTTTTCTCCGTGGGTAGCAACAACAGTATTCGCACCTTTTAAAACTACCGTCACATTATATTCATTAGCAAAATCTACTGCCGTCTGTATACGGTCAGATTGAATCTGCTTTACAGACATTCCTGTGAGTCTGCTCATTTCTCCCGGATGCGGCGTTAATATTATCGGCACTTTTGCAGCTTTCAATACATTTATATTGCGGGAAATAATATTTATTCCGTCAGCATCAATTACTAAAGGCACCTCTGCATTCTTTATTACCTCCGCTAAAACAGATACTGTATCCTCGTTTACACCAAAACCGCAGCCGATAACAATTGATTTTGCTTTTTTCATCGCTTCGCAGATTTTATCAGCAGAGGCAGAAGACAATGTTCCTTCCTCATTGCCTTGTAAAGGAAGCAGAAGCGGTGATGTCAGTTTTGAAGATATCGCGGGATATGCACACTCAGGGAAAGCTGCGGTTACCAGACCTGCACCGCCTCTTACAGCACCTGTTGCCGCAAGAACTGCCGCACCTGCCATACACTTGCTTCCGCAAATTGAAAGCACATGACCATAATCACCTTTATTTGATATCGGATTACGTTCAGGAATAAGTTTTCTGACACTGTCGCGGACAATTGAATAAAAATACGGTTCTCCCGAAACACGCTGTTCCTCTTCAGTAATTCCAATTGAAACAACTCTGATTTTTCCACAATATTTGCTGCCCGGCAACAGAACATGGCATGGCTTTGCTGCACACACTGCGACAGTAAAATCTGCCTTTACGGCCTCGCCCATAATCTCGCCTGTATCAGCATTCAGACCGCCGGGAATGTCGACACTTACTTTCTTTGCAGATGAGGAATTTATATATCTGAAAAGTTCAGCATAAACATCAGCAACATCCCGTTCAAGTCCAATACCGAAAACTGCTTCCACAATAATATCGGCATTAAGCAGTGCATCAAGTGCAGAGCTTTTGCTTGTGTCAAATGTAATCATATTTACAGGCATCTGCTCAACACGCGAAAACATCTCTTTAGCGTGTTCTGAATGAGGAGTACCACCGGCAAGAATAATCGAAACCTTGCATCCGATTTCGCAAAATTTTCTCGCAATTACATAACCGTCTCCGCCGTTGTTTCCTCTGCCGCAGACAACTGTAATTTTTTTCGTTTTTTCCGAACTGATTCCGTATTCTTCACGAATAGCTCTTGCACAGGCGGCACCGGCATTTTCCATAAGCCTCAGATAGCTTGTGCCGTTTGCGTTGGCTGCTGCCTCCGCCATTCTCATCTGTAAAGTTGTTAAAATCTTCATATCAAGCCTCACCGCCTAAAACCTTTTTCAGAAATTCGCCTGTGTATGAGCCTTTTACTTCCGCTACTTCCTCAGGCGTTCCTTCAGCGACAATCAGACCGCCTCCCGAACCACCTTCAGGTCCTAAATCAATAACACAGTCTGCAGATTTAATAACATCGAGATTATGCTCAATAACAAGAACAGTATTGCCCGCGTCAACAAGACGCTGCAGAACATCAATAAGTCTGTGAACATCTGCAGTGTGAAGTCCCGTAGTAGGCTCATCAAGAATATAAATCGTCTTGCCTGTTGCAACCCTTGAAAGTTCTGTTGAAAGTTTTACTCTCTGTGCTTCGCCGCCTGAGAGAGTTGTTGCCGGCTGACCGATTTTAACATATCCGAGACCAACATCATACAGTGTCTGAAGCTTCCTTCTGATTTTTGGAATCGCTGAGAAAAACTCCAAGCCTTCTTCAACAGTCATATCAAGAACTTCACTGATACTCTTGCCTTTATATTTGATTTCAAGCGTTTCTCTGTTATACCTCTGTCCCTTACAAACTTCACAAGGTACATAAATGTCAGCAAGAAAGTGCATTTCGATTTTTACGATACCGTCACCCTGACAAGCTTCACATCTTCCGCCTTTTACGTTAAATGAAAAACGGCTTGCATTAAAGCCATGCTTCTTCGAATCGGCAGTAGAAGCAAATAAATCTCTGATGTCGTTAAACACACCCGTATAAGTTGCGGGATTAGAGCGAGGTGTTCTGCCTATAGGTGACTGATCTATATCTATTACCTTATCAAGAAAATCAATTCCCTCTATTCTTTCATGCTTGCCAACTACACGCCTCGCACCGTTAAGGTCGTTCGCAAGCTTTTTATAGAGAATTTCATTAATAAGCGAAGATTTTCCTGACCCTGAAACGCCGGTCACACAAACAAACTCACCCAACGGAATTTCAACATCAATATTCTGCAGGTTATTCTGACTTGCACCAATAATTTTTAATTGTGTGCCGTTGCCTTTTCTTCTTTCAGCAGGAACAGGTATCTGTTTTTTACCGCTGAGATACTGACCTGTCAAAGATTCATCGCAATCAAAAATATCTTTATATTCACCGGCAAAGATTACATTACCGCCGTGTATGCCTGCACCCGGACCTATATCAACAAGAAAATCGGACTGCTCCATTGTTTCCTCATCATGCTCAACTACAATAAGCGTGTTACCCAGGTCGCGAAGTTGTTTTAAAGTTGCAAGCAGCTTCTGATTATCTCTCTGATGCAGACCTATGCTTGGCTCATCAAGAACATAAAGGACACCTGTCAGCGAAGAGCCGATCTGCGTTGCAAGTCTTATTCTCTGACTTTCGCCGCCTGAAAGAGTTCCCGACTGTCTTGAGAGAGTGAGGTATGAAAGACCAACAGAATTAAGGAAATTTAACCTGTCTTTAATTTCTCTGATAACAAGCGTTGCAATTGATTTATCACGTTCAGACAACTCAAGCGTGTCAATAAATTCTATCGCCTCAACTATTGTTTTCCGGGTAAATTCATCAATATTAATTCCACCCACAGTCACAGCAAGTGATTCTTCTTTGAGCCTTGCACCGCCACAGTCAGGACAGGTACTGTCATCCATATACTGCTCAATATCAGCTCTTGACCATTCGCTGGTCGTACTGTCGTATCTTCTTTGAAGATTATTAACAACGCCCTCAAAATCTGTAAAATACGAACCTGTACCGTATTCATTTTTACGTGTCATCTTAATTTTTTCGCCGTTTGTTCCGAAAAGCAGTGCATTAAGACCATCTTCAGGGATATCCCTCACAGGTGTATCAAGAGTAAAACCGTATTTATTTGCTATACCCTCATAGTACATTTCAGCGATTGTCCCCTTATCAGCATTGCTCCAGCCTGTACCTTTGACAGCACCGCTGCGGATCGAAAGACTTTTGTCAGGAATGACAAGATCGGGATTGATTTTCTTTGAAATACCCAAGCCTGCACAAGTCGGACATGCACCAAAAGGATTATTGAACGAAAACATTCTCGGTGTCAGCTCATCAATTGAACTTCCGTGGTCGGGACAGGCAAAATTCTGTGAAAACAAAAGCTCCTCTTTACCGATAACATCAACAAGGACAATACCGTCAGAAAGATTAGCAGCCGTTTCAATTGAGTCTGCAAGTCTTCCCTTTATATCATCTTTCATGACAAGTCTGTCAACAACCACATCAATGCTATGTTTTTTATTCTTTTCAAGCTTGATTTCTTCAGACAAGTCATAAATTATGCCGTCAATTCTGACTCTTACAAAGCCTGATTTTCTTGCACTGTCAAGTTCTTTGACGTGCTCACCTTTTTTACCCTTAATAATCGGCGACATAATCTGAATTTTAGTTGATGTTTCAAGCTGCATTACCTTATCAACTATCTGGTCAACGGTCTGTCTCGCAATCTCTTTGCCACACACGGGACAATGAGGTACACCGATTCTTGCATAGAGAAGTCTCAGATAATCGTAGATTTCGGTTACGGTTCCTACAGTTGAACGGGGATTTTTTGATGTCGTTTTCTGATCAATTGAGATGGCAGGAGATAAGCCTTCAATGTAATCAACATTGGGTTTTTCCATCTGACCGAGAAACTGTCTTGCATACGAGGAAAGAGATTCAACATATCTGCGTTGACCCTCTGCATAAATCGTATCAAAAGCAAGTGAAGATTTACCTGAGCCGGAAAGTCCGGTAAAAACAATAAGCTTGTCTCTCGGTAATTCTATATCAATATTTTTAAGATTGTGCTCTTTCGCACCTTTGATTACAATATTTTTCTGCAATTTATTTTCCCTGCCTTAACTTTTCAATTCTGTCTCTAAGTGCAGCAGCATGTTCAAACTCAAGAATTTTTGCTGCAGCTTTCATTTCTCTTGTCAGTCGTTCAATTAATTCTTCTCGCTCTTTTTTGCTCATATATTTTGAGGACTTTTTATCTTTTGTATCCTTACTTGAAATTTCAAGAATCTCACGTACATCCTTCTTTATTGTTGTTGGAATTATACCGTTTTCTTCATTATATTTCATCTGTTTTTCACGTCTGCGGTAGGTTTCATTAATTGCTCTTTCCATGGATGGAGTCAGCTCGTCAGCATACATTATAACCTGACCGTTTGCGTTTCTTGCTGCTCTGCCGATTGTCTGGATAAGTGATGTTTCAGACCGAAGGAAACCTTCCTTGTCCGCATCAAGAATTGCTACGAGAGAAACTTCAGGTATATCAAGACCTTCACGCAGAAGGTTAATGCCTACAAGCACATCGAATTCACCCATTCTCAAGTCTCTTATGATTTCCATTCGCTCGATTGTATCTACGTCATAGTGCATATATCTGACCTTAATTGAAAGATTCTCAAAGTAATCTGTCAAATCCTCTGCCATTTTCTTTGTGAGGGTAGTTACAAGTGTTCTCTCACCTTTTTCAGCTCTTATATTAATTTCGGAAACAAGGTCGTCGATTTGCCCCTCAATCGGTCTGACAGAAATTTCGGGATCAAGCAAGCCTGTAGGTCTGATAACTTGTTCTGCAATCTGCATACTTTTTTCTTTTTCAAAATCTCCCGGTGTTGCACTTACAAAAATCTTCTGACCAACCTTTTCATAAAATTCATCAAACTTAAGCGGTCTGTTGTCAAAAGCTGACGGAAGTCTGAAACCAAACTCAACAAGATTTTCTTTTCTTGCTCTGTCGCCTGCAAACATTGCTCTCACCTGCGGCAACATTACATGTGATTCATCAACGAAAAGTAAAAAATCATCGGGAAAATAATCAAGAAGCGTATTCGGTGTAGATCCCGGTTCTCTTCTTGACATTATTCTTGAATAGTTTTCTATACCCTTGCAAAAGCCTGTTTCACGAAGCATTTCAATGTCATATTCGGTTCTTTGTTTTATTCTCTGTGCTTCAAGAAGCTTCCCCTGCTCTTCAAAGTCAGCATATCTGTAAATCATTTCTTCATGTATTTCTTTAATGGATTCTTCAAGTCTGTCCTTGGAAACAACATAGTGAGATGCAGGATAAATCGCAACATGCGACAATGTAGATAAAACTGTTCCCGTTAATGCATTGATTTCACAGATTCTGTCAATTTCATCACCGAAGAATTCAACTCTTATCGCTTTATCGTTTGAATAAACAGGATAAATTTCGACTACATCCCCACGCACTCGGAATTTATTTCTGATAAAATTAACGTCGTTTCTCTCATATTGAAGTTCAACCAATTTGCTGATTAAATCGTCACGGTTTTTCTCCATTCCCGTTCTGAGAGAAATTACCATATTCCTGTAATCAATGGGATCGCCTAAAGTGTAAATACAGGACACACTGGCAACGATAATAACATCTCTGCGTTCACTGAGTGCGGCAGTTGCTGAATGACGAAGTTTTTCAATTTCTTCATTAATAGAAGAATCTTTTTCAATATAGGTGTCAGTTGACGGAACATAAGCTTCCGGCTGGTAATAATCATAGTAACTGACAAAATACTCAACTGCATTGTTAGGAAAAAATTCTCTGAATTCTGAGCAGAGCTGTGCAGCAAGAGTTTTGTTATGAGCAAGGACCAATGTCGGTCTGTTAAGTTCTGCGATTATATTAGCCATTGTAAAGGTTTTACCTGAACCTGTAACGCCAAGGAGTGTCTGCTCATTATACCCTTTATTCACACCGTCAACCAAAGCTTTGATTGCCTGCGGTTGGTCACCTGTAGGTTTATACGGTGAATGTAATTCAAACCTATCCATAGCTGCACCTCCTTAACTATTTAATTATAAACCATAAAAATTTAATTGTAAATAGTAAAAACAAATTTTCCGAACAAATGTTTACCAGTTTTACAAAAATTAACCGACTGTCTTACAGTCGGTTAAAATAAATCAGATTGAAATTTTAACTGTTTTGATTTCCCATGGTCTGAAGTTAAGCTTACCGTCAGAAATTTCTGATGTAACATTGCCCAGTAAATCTGTTTCTGCCATATTTTTACCGCCGTTAAAATTGAACGTTGCAACAGCAGATGTATCTGAATAATTGCAGAAGCGTGCAAAAACCGCACCGTCCTCAGGATAGAACGTGGTCAGTATAACCTCTCCGCCTTCGGCTTTAAAGTCGGCAATGTTAAAATCTGATAACTCTCCGTCACCTTTTTCAAGAGAAACAACAGTTGGCTGATAAACATAAGACATTGCATTTCTGTGGATTTCAGCGTCGGAAAGTGTACTGTCATAAGGAAAAAGTGCAAACTCATCTTCATAAACTCCGTCAAGAATCCTGTCTCCGCACAAATAAGTACCTGAATACAGAAGCGGAATTTCAAGTCGGTTTCCATGAATCAACGAACCCATGCAACCGCGGTTGAAAACGGCAATACCATTGTTCTTATCATTCATACCAAGCCAATAAATGCCCTGCAAATATGTGGTGCTTGCAAAAGATTCTTCCGCAGTAACCTCTTCATCATATCTTATGTCATCTTCAGGATACCAATAAGATTCATTTTTACGTACAGCACCGTTCCAATCAGAAATAGAAAACGGAAGGTCACGTACCATTCTTCTGTTTTCATCAAGACACATGTTCATGATGAAATTCATTTTTTCTTCGTGTCTGTGTCCGTCAATAGTAATAGACTTTTTAAGACCCTCTGTGACGCCGGTACGTCCGACATTTTCGCCGTGAAGCTCAAATTTTACTTTGCAGTCGATTCTCTTTTGCTTGCCGTAAAAATTCATTTCAAAGCAACAAGGTATTGTACTTACTTTGCCTTCAAATACAGCACTTGCGCTATGAGACAGAACATGTACATTCCACTTACCTTTTGAAGAATAATTTCCGTCTTCCACATATGCTGTAAAAAGTTCGCCTTCGCCGTTATCAAAGATTCTAATATTTTTGACCGAATCTTCAATAAAAGCGATTCCTTTGTCCGTAAGTTTGACATTATAAAGAGGTGTCTTAAGAATACCTGTTTCTTCATTCCATGAGAAATCGGATTCTGTTTTTTCTACAGCAGGCTGTAAAGTAATTTTCTTTATAGCAAAAGGAGCTATCTTTACATTGACAGAAACCGATTTTTTATCAAGTGACATTTCGCTATCGAGAGCTGTTTCTCCGTCAAAAGCTGAAACAGTACCGCTTACCGGAACATTAACCCATTCATCTATCGGGAAAGAATGAGTATTCATAACAAGAACTGACTCGTTATCTTTGTCAGCAAAACGGTTTTTAATAACATTGAGTGAAGACTCTTTTACCTCAGAAGAAAGTTTAAGTGAATCGGGAATAAATCTGCGAGATAAGTCGAGAAGACCGCATATTGTTACATCATGATGCTGTGCAACAAGTGCATATTTCCATGATTGTTCAAGCTTTTCCTGCATTGAAACGCCGCCAAGCATCACTGAAAGCGCGTTAAGCTTTTCAGCTTGTACAGCCGCAACCTCAGACTCGCGGCAGCCATTGAAAATTTCATTACCGCAATAACCCCAAGGCATCTGTACGTGGAAATCGTTATCGGTTGTACGCATTTCCTCTTTTGCCTCGCCGTAAAGTTCAGGCAAATCTTCAAGAAGAACATATTTATAGTCATCTTTAGTTTCGATATATTCGGTTATGTCCTTAACGTCCTGCGTAAGGTCGTCATATCTTGAGGCAAGAAGAGGAGAAATATGCTTGAATTTTTCTTCAAACTCTTCAAGTGACCAATAGCATCCTTCTCTTGGCCAACGGGACAAAATCCAGTTATCAAGAGTTGTGCAGTTAAATCCTCTCCCCTGCTCCTCATAAGTAGGGACTGCAGGAATTTCAGACAAGTCTTTACCGATCCATCTGCCCCAAGGCAAATCAAAATTCTTAGTGTAACCGTAGCCCATAACATGTGAACGAAGAATCGCTCCCTTATATCCGCAAAGCTTTGCCATCTGAGGAGTCTGATTATTGAGAGCAAATTCAGAAATCGCATACACGCTTGGAGTCTGACCGAAATGCTTTAAATTTGTACGTATAGCATATGTAAGCTGACGCACATTTGATTCCTCAGATATAAATAACGACAGCGGTTGACCGTAGGTCGTAGCACCAAGACCTACTCTGTCAGGATATTTTTCAAGCAGACATGTAATAAGCTCCATAATTTCAGGGTCAACCTCAGAATACTCATCAAAGGTAAAGGATTCATAATCAAGACCGACTCTGAGTTTAGGATACTCCTCCATCCACTCTAAAAGCTCTTTCAGTCGAGGTTTTACTTCATTGCCCCAGAGAACAAATCCGCCGTGGTCATAAGATAAAATGTATAAAGGTTTATTTTGCATGTTTTTTTACCTCCCCTGTTTACCACAGGATATTTCATTCTAGTATAACACTCACTTTTTATAGTTGTCAAGCATAAAAATACCGCAGAGCGAACCCTGCAGTATGTACTGTCAACTGTTTGAAAAATCCTGTTTTTTTATTCCGAAAATCATTCTGAGCAAACCACTGATTACCTTTGGATTCTTGAAAACAATTACCTTCATACTGCTTACCTCCAATTAATTTCTGCAAATGGCAATTCCAATCAAAACAATTGCCAGTGCTATTACAGCAACCAGAAACGATGACGGAAAGCAGCAAGCAATAAAGAGTCCGATTCCAAACGAAACAAGAATAATCCCCAAACCGCAGTTTCTGCGCCTTCTCATACACTCACCCCACTGAATTCACTGTCATTTTCATTATATTCACGTGCAGAATAAGTGTGAAAACGACTGATTCAATTTTGAATCAGCCGTAATAATTATAATTCCCATTCTTTCAAATCTTTTACTTCATTGTACATCGCGATGTAATTTTCATGTCTTGATGGGTGAATTTTGCCTTCATTCACTGCCTCGACAATTTTACACCCCTTGTCAGATGTATGTGAACATGTTGAAAATTTACAAGTACCGAGATAATCCTCAAATTCGCGGAAACAGAAAGGTAAATCATCCTTAAGAATTTTTTCGGCATTCTGAAAATCAATCGAAGAAAAGCCCGGAGTGTCTGCAACAAAACCTCCGCAGATTTTGAAAAGTTCTATATGCCTTGTAGTATGTCTTCCTCTTCCAAGCTTATCACTGATTTCACCTGTTTGTAAAGAAAGAGCGGGATCTACACTGTTAAGTAACGAAGACTTACCCACACCTGTATTACCCGCAAAAGCACTGATATGCCCCTCGATAAGTTCACGGATTTTCTCAGCACCCTCACCAGTTTCGGCTGATGTTACAACTGTCTCAAAGCCTGCTGTTCGATATATGTTCTCGAGTTCGGAAGAATCGCCGAGATCATTTTTAGTAATAACAATAACAGGCTCAATATTGTTTTTTTCCGCAATAGCAATCAGCTTGTCGATAACTAATGTATTAGGTTTGGGTTCACAAACAGATGTAACGACAAAAAGCCTGTCAATGTTGGCAACAGGCGGTCTGACAAGAACGTTTCTTCTCGGCAAAATTTCGTCAACAGTGTTTTCTGCACCTTCGTTGACAGTAATTTTCACTCTGTCTCCCGGCAAAGGCGAAATTTTATTTTTTCGGAATACACCTCTTGCCTTACATTCGTATATGACTTCAGCGACCTCTACGTAATAGAAGCCGCCGATACCTTTTATTATTGTTCCTTCAAGTTGCTGCAAAAAAGTCAACTCCTAAAAATCAATATAAGGTTCCGTAATCAATAGTACCTGTGTAGTCAGTTGCACTTGAAACAACAGGTGGTGTCTGTGTGAAATCAACATAACAACTGAAATAGAGATTGTCATTTACATAAACTTCCACTGCATCTGATGCACCAACACCGGTAACAGAAGTTGTATACATCTGACCGTAGAACGTGTAGGAAGCCACTGTATGAACAGTGTTACCGTTAAGCTTATAAACGATTGAGCCTGTACCTGATGAGGGCAACATAATACTGATATCTCTTGTTGTTGCCTTCTGACCGAGACTGAGCACAACTTTAACTGCAGACCCTTTTGCAACAGGAGTTCCCACAACAGGAGTACATCTTACAATGTATCCCTCAGGAACGGTCATACTTGCTTCAGACGTATAGTTTGTATCAAGAGTCAGACCAACAGATTCAAGTTCAAGCTTTGCCATCTCAGGTGACATTGTAACAATATCAGGAACTGCAACGGTTTCATTATCCTTTTCACAGATGTAAACAGTAACAGTGTCGCCGACATTCACACTTGTGCCTGCCGCCGGTTCAGTTCTGATAACGTTGCCATCGTCTACAGTTTCACTGTTTTCTTTGAATTCTACAAATTTCAGTCCCATTGCGTTGAGCTTTTCGCGAACTGTGAAAATATCTTCGTTCTCAAAATCAGGCATCATTGCTTCCGTTTCGAGAACAGCAATTGTTAGAACAATTTCATCATCTGATTTAACCTTCTCACCATCTAAAGGAGTCTGGGCAATAACCTCGCCGTCCTCGTGCTCACTTGACTGAGTTTCAATAATCTCTATATTGAATTTTTCGTATTCTGACACGCCCTTAATTTCATTGTAATAATTCATACCAACAAAATTAGGTACAGTTTTACTGAAAGAAAAAATGTCTTTTATATCATCCTGGAAGAAAATAAAACCTACAGCGATAAGAAGCACAACAAGAACGCCTGAAAGCACGCCGACAATAATCGGAAGCGGTGACTTTTTCTTCTTGGTTTTCGGATGCGGCAGACGCATTTCATCTGCACCGGGAATAGGATCATCTTCTGAAATTGAGGAAAATCCTGAGAATGCCTTTACATCTTCAGTAGAAACATACTTTGTGGGGTTATCGTCTACAAAATATGAATAATCGAATACTACTGCGGGATTTCGTTTATATTCCTCTATATCAAGAAGCATTTCTGCCGCAGACTGATATCTTTCGCGTAAATTTTTCTGCATTGCGCGCATCGTGATCTGCTCAAGACCTGTAGGTATATCCTCGTTGATCGAACTGGGAGGAACAGCCTCTTCATTAACCTGCATAAGTGCAACAGAAATTGCATTGTCACCCTGGAAAGGCAGCTCACCCGTAAGCATCTCATACATCAGAACTCCGACTGAATATATGTCGGTCTTTTCATCCGTCATTTCGCCTCTTGCCTGTTCGGGACTTACATAATGAACAGAACCGATTGCTGACTCTGTCATTGTGCGAGTTTCGCTTCGGCTGAACCGTGCAATACCAAAGTCCGTTACCTTAATATTACCGTTCTGCAACAAAATTATGTTCTGAGGTTTAATGTCACGATGTACAATTCCCTTGTCATGTGCATGCTGCAATGCGCGGAGAATCTGTGTTGTGAAATAAACGACCTCTTTACTGTTGATAACACGCTGTTGTTCGATATATTCCTTAAGTGTAATACCTTCAACATGTTCCATAACAATATACTGCAATCTGTCACCAAAGCTGACATCAAAAACCTTCACAATGTTAGGATGCGAAAGCACTGCAATAGCCTTTGATTCATTTTTGAATCTGCGGCGGAACTCCTCATTTGCAAGAAATTCCTCCTTAAGAATTTTCACAGCAACAATTCTGTCATCAATATTATCGTATGCCTTATAAACAACTGCCATGCCACCGACACCGATAATTTCTCTTATCTCATATCTGCCGTCTATTCTTTTTCCAACATAACTATCCATATCTTATCTCCTTAATTTTCTTTAATAAGAAGCAATAACCACTGTTATATTATCTTTACCGCCGTTTATATTTGCCTTATCAATCAGTTCTTTGCATATTTCATCATCAGCAGTCACTGTGATTTCTTTCATGTCCTCTGATTCAATCATATTCGAAAGTCCGTCTGAGCATATAAGCAGAATATCCTCATTGTCAAAATCTTCAGACGTAAAATCAACACTGATTCTGTCTTTCACACCAAGAGCTCTGGTGATATAATTCTTAATCGGATGATGCTTTGCCTCTTCTTCGGTAATCTCACCCCTGTCAAGCATTTCCTGAACAAGGGAATGATCCGTTGTTATCTGTCTGATGTTCTCACCAATTATGTAAGCTCTGCTGTCACCGGCATGTGAAATCATGGCTTCTCCGTCTCTTACAATTGCGGCAACAACCGTAGTTCCCATACCTGAAAGCGTTTCATCTTCGCGGGCAAGATCATAAATCTTTATACTTGCAAAATTGATTGCAGATTCAAGCAAATTAGCAACAGATGAAGTCTTCATATTATCATTATAATTGTCAAGAATTCTTTCTGCAACTAAATCAACAGCCATTTTGCTCGCAACATCACCGCCTAAGGCTCCTCCCATGCCATCGCACAAAACCGCCCAAACAGTGCCGCTGTCAAATTTTCCGATTTTGAAAGCATCCTGGTTAGATGAACGGACAAGTCCGATATCAGTCTCACCAAAAATTTTCAACTTTCATCTCCCCCTTCAGAGGCAATATGCTTTTTTCTCAACTGACCGCAAGATGCCTCAATATCCTTACCGAGAGTTCTTCTGACAGTAACGTTTACAGAATTTTTCTCAAGTATAGATACAAATTTTTTCAGTCTGTTATCATCACTTTTTACAAAGTTGTTTTCTCTTACATTATTTACAGGAATCAGGTTTACATGACAAAGCATACCTTTTAAAAGTTTAGAGAGCTCTTCAGCACATTCATCACTGTCATTGACACCTGAAATCATAGAATACTCAAAAGATATTCTTCTTGAAGTTTTGCCTGCATAATCTCTGCATGCTTTTATAAGCTCAGATACATTATATCTCTTATTTACAGGCATCAAAGCAGAGCGGATTTTGTCATTCGGCGCATGGAGAGAAACAGACAAAGTAAGCTGTAAATTCATTTTCATCAGCTCGTAAATCTTCGGTACGATTCCACAGGTTGATAAAGATATATTTCTCATTGAAAGACCGAGTGCATCATCAGCATTTGCAAGAAATAAAAATCTTTTAACGTTTTCAAAATTATCAAAAGGCTCACCCATTCCCATAAGTACAACATGGGAAACTCTGATGTTTTCGTCATTTTGTGCCACATGAATCTGAGAAAGAATTTCTGATGCTGACAAATCTCTGATAACGCCGCCTAGAGTTGAAGCACAGAATTTGCATCCCATACGGCACCCTACCTGTGTAGAAACACAAAGAGAATATCCGTACTTATATTTCATGAGAACGCTTTCAATGTACTCACCATCGAAAAGTCTGAACAGATACTTGATAGTTCCGTCTTCTTTTGAAACTCTCTTTGTTTCAATCTCGCAAGAACGTATCTCAAAATTTTCGTTCAGATTCTGTCTCAATTCTTTAGAGATATTTGTCATTTCGTCAAAAGAAGAAACACCCTTCTGATGAAGCCATGAAAAAATCTGATCAGCTCTGAATTTCGGTAAGTTAATCTCATCAAGAGCAAGACGCAATTCGTCTTTAGTCATTGATTTAATATCAATCTTGCCCAAATTCACTCACCTTTTCTTTCAAACTTCGCTATAAAAAATCCGTCACTATTGTTTTTATGGGGTAAAACCGTCAGCATTTTTTCGTTAACTGTTCCAAACGATTCTGCACACGGAATATCGCACAGAGCAAAATCACTGTTTTCTTCTAAAAACCTTTTGCATACCTCAATATTTTCCTTGGGATTCAGACTGCAAGTTGAGTAAACAAGAATACCATTTTCTTTCACATATTTTGAGGTTACACACAGTATAAGATACTGCAAATTGTATAATTTGTCAATATCGTCAAGTGATTTATACTTAATTTCAGGTTTTCTTCTTATAATTCCCAAACCCGAACAAGGAACATCGCAAAGAACTTTATCAAATACTCCGAGCGATTCATTAAATACTGTCGCATCGGAAGCCTTTGCTTCAATCGAATCAAGACCTAATCTTTCAGCACCGTCATTAATCAGCCTGACACGTGAAGGATACAAGTCACATGCTGTAAGGGAACCGACATTCTCCATCATTTCACAAATTGTGAAAGCCTTTCCGCCTGGAGCTGAGCAAACGTCAAGAACTCTGTCACCCTTTTTTGCATCAAGAGCAGCACTGCAAAGCTGTGACGAAATATCCTGAACATGAAAAAGTCCACGCTTAAAAGCTTCAAGATTTTCAACTGAACCCTGCTTATTAAGCACCAGAGCATTTTCAATACATTCAGCTTTTTCCGCGATAACATTTTCTTCTGCCAAGACAGAAATCAACTCATCGCTTGTAATTTTAGTATTATTTACTCTGATATAGACGGGAACCTCGCCTAAAGAAGACTGAAGAATTTTTTCTGTATTTTCCTGACCGTATGCCTTAAAATACATATCAATCAACCATTGAGGACATGAATACTTAACAGAGAAAAAATTCTCACTGTTTTCCTTCGGCAACATTAAACCATTCTGCATAACTTTACGCAAAACTGCATTTACAAGTCCCGATGCAAAAGCCGCTCTGTTGGATTTAGTGAGATTTACACTCTCATTTACAGCAGCAGATGAAGGAATTTTATCCATGAACAGAAGCTGATATGCACCCATTCTTAACGCAATCAAAACTTCAGGTTTAAGTTTTTTTATGGGTTGTTTAAGGTACAGTGACAAGTTATGATCAAGTGTCAGTTGTCTTTCGCAAACTCCGTAAACAAGTGCGCTCACAAAAGCCTTATCACGGCCTTCCATATTATCTTTTTGTAAATATGTATCTATCGTCAGATTTGAGTAAGCGTTTGAAGTGTGTATCCTCAGAAGAATTTCAAACGCTTTCTGACGAGGTGAATTTTTCAAACTCATTATTTTTTTCTGCCTCTGCCAAACATAATAATAAATCTTAAAAGGTTAGCAACAGAAGTTGCCAGTGCGGCAACATAAGTCAACGCTGCTGATGACAAAACTTTTTTAGTGCCGACGATTTCATCCTCAGCAAGAATATTTGTCCGACTGATAACGTCAACTGCTCTTCTGCTTGCATTGAATTCAACAGGAAGTGTGATAAACTGAAAAACTGCTATGAGAGCATAAAGTGCAAGGCCGATATCAATAAGAATACCGAAATTCAGAAAAACACCCACAAGAGCAATCGGTATACCGAGAGAAGAACCGATATTACATATAGGAATGATAGCGTTTCTAAATTTGAGCGGTGCATAACCTTGTGCATGTTGTGCTGCATGACCTGCTTCATGACAAGCTACACCTATTGCGGCAACAGAACCGGAAGAAAATACATCATCAGACAATCTTATAACTTTTGTTTTCGGATCGTAGTGGTCACTGAGTTTACCCGAAACACGTTCGATTCTTACATCATGTATTCCGTAAAAATTAAGCACCTGCAAAGCCGCGTTAGCACCAGTGAGTCCTCTTGAAGACATGACACGTGAATACTTGTTAAAATTATTCTTCACTTTAATCTGTGCACCTATTGCAAACAAAAGTGCAGGACCGACTATAACCAGATAAAGCCAATAGCTTTCAAGGTAATACCACATCATAACGAACACCTACCCAACAATTTTTCCTGTCTCTAATCTATTACCTGCCAGAAAAGAAACAATATCCATCTGTTTTTTTCCGTCAGGCTGAATTGTCTTAATCGAAACGCCGTTACCGTCACCGCAAGCAACTAAAAGCTGTTTTTTGTTTTCGATAATTTCACCGGGCTGACCTTTAACATTCTCAACATATTCAGATGCAAAAATTTTGCATTTAACATCATCAATATATGTTACTGCAACAGGCCAAGGATTAAGACCTCTGATTTTATTGTAAACGGACAATGCCGATTCATTCCAGTCAATATTTGAGATTTCTTTGCTAAGAAGCGGTGCATACGTTGACTCGTCATCATTCTGAGGAGTTCTTACAAGAGTACCGTTTTCCAATTTTTTCAAAGTTTCTTCAAGGACCTCCGCACCAACAAAAGAAAGTCTGTCATAAAGTTCACCCGAAGTTTCTTTAAAATCAATTTTCACACGTCTTTCAACAAGCATGTCACCTGTATCAAGACCTTCGTTCATCATCATAGAGGTAACTCCCGAATATTCATCACCGTTGATGACCGACCACTGAATAGGTGCAGCTCCTCTGAGTTTAGGAAGAAGAGAGCCGTGAATATTGATACATCCCAAAGGAGCACTTTCAAGAATTTCTTTAGGCAGAATTTTCCCGTATGCTACAACAACAATGAGGTCAGGCTTTAACTCATTAATTATTTCAAAAGCAGTGCCGTCTCTCATTTTTTCAGGCTGATAAACCTCAATACCGTGATTAAGAGCACAAGCCTTCACCGCAGGCGGTGTAATTACTCGTTTTCTTCCCACAGGTTTATCCGGCTGAGTAAAAACACCTGCAACATCACAGCCGTATTCAATAAGTTTTTCAAGACACGGAACTGCAAAATCAGGTGTGCCCATAAAAACTACTCTCATTTTTTTACCTCCGTGTCAGGAATAACTTTATCAATGTACAGAATTCCGTCAAGGTGATCTATTTCATGACAAAATGCTTTTGCCTTAAGACCTGTACCCTTATGAATATACCATTTGCCGTTTCTGTCCTGAGCCTTAACCTTAACAGTCATAGGACGAACAGTGTTTCCCGACTGTCCGGGTAAAGACAGACAGCCTTCGGGAGTAATCTGTTTCTCCTTAGATTCTTCAATGATTTCAGGGTTAACAAGCTCAATGGGACCTTCTCCAACATCGACAACAACAACCCTTTTGAGAATTCCGACCTGCACGGCTGCAAGTCCGACGCCCTCAGCGTTATTCATTGTCTGAATCATATCATCAATGAGGTCTGAAAGCTTACTGTCAAACTTTTCAACTACCCTGCTCTTTTTTCTGAGCACGGGATCACCATATTTTACAATGTTTCTTAATGCCATTCTTTTCACCACTCTATATCATAGTTTCGGGATTAATATCCGCGTAAACAGTAACATCAAATTTTTTACTTTTTTCATCAAACTCGCTCAACAATTCAGAAATCATACTTCTGAAAGATTTAGTGTTGTGACACTTCAGAATGAGTCTGTATCTGTATCTGTTACTGACCTTCGCCACTTTCAGCGGTACGGGACCGAGAGCAATAATTTGTTCATCCTTAAATTTAGTTAAGGTCTTTTCTTTCAGAATCTGTAAAAAGCCTCGTGAAGCCTGTGAAACATTCATTTCATTATCGCCAACGAAACCGATGACACACAAATCACAAAACGGCGGATAAACCATCATTTTTCTGATTTTGATTTCAAAATTAAAGAAAGAATCATAGTCCTGATTCTGTGCAAACCTAATTATTTCATTATCAGGTGTAAAAGTCTGAATAACGGCTTTACCTGCAAAATTTCCTCTGCCGGAACGGCCGATAACCTGAGTAAGAAGAGAAAAAGTTCTCTCACTGCTTCTGAAATCATCATTATACAATTGCATATCAGCACAGATTATTCCTACAAGTGTAACATTCTCAAAATCAAGACCCTTGGCAACCATCTGAGTGCCAATCATAATATCGTACTCGCCTTTGCCGAATTTTTCGAAATTATCCTCATATGCAAAGCGCGACATAGTGGAATCCGCATCCATTCTCAGAACCTTCGCATCAGGGAGAAGGAATTTAAGTTCTTCTTCAATTTTCTGAGTACCTACACCGTTATACCTCAATTCATCACTGCCGCAAGCATCACATCTGACCTTATTTGTCATACTGTGTCCGCAATAATGACACATCAGCTTTCCGTTCTTTGAATGATAAGTCATGGAAATACTGCAATTAGGACAAGTAATAACATTACCGCATTTTTTACAAGCAACAAAGGTATTATAACCGCGTCTGTTAAGCAGAATAATAGATTGATGACCTTTTTTAAAATTTTCCTGCAGCTCTTCAGCAAGAAATCTGCTGATAACGGCTTTTTCACCGAATTTTGTTTCTTGCGTCAGATCAACAGTCAAAACCTCGGGCAGAACCGATCTACCGTAACGCTCTTTCATTGTAAACAATTTGTACCGACCGTTTTTGGCATTTGCAAAGGATTCTACACTTGGCGTTGCTGATGCCATAAGAAATAGCGCATTATTGTATGCACATCTGAATTTTGCTACATCGCGTGCATGAAAACGAGGATTGTTTTCTGCCTTATATGTATGCTCCTGCTCTTCGTCCATTATAATAAGACCGATATTTTCAAGAGGTGCAAAAACAGCAGAACGTGTGCCTATAGCAATAGATGCCTCTTTATTTTTAACGCGCTTATATTCATCTGTTCTTTCGCCCATTGAAAGACCGCTGTGAAATACTGCAATTTTTTTACCGTATCTTTTCTTGAAAATTCTTATTGTCTGCGGAGTAAGGGAAATCTCAGGAACCATAACAATAACGCCCTTGCCGAGTTTAACCGCTTCGTCAATAAGGCGGAGAAAAACCTGAGTTTTTCCGCTGCCTGTTACACCATAAAGAAGTGCTGCCGAGCCTTCACCGCCGTACAGAAGCTCTCTGAGACCCGAAAAAGCTTTCTTCTGTTCATCTGACAAAACAATTTCAGTCATTTCTCCTTCTGTTGCTACAAAAGGAGTTCTGTAGATTTCCTTGTCATAAAATTCACAGATACCTTTTGAAACAAGAGCGTTAACAACAGCAGATGTTACGCCTGTGTAGTAACAAACTTCCTTGACAGAAGCAGTACCAACCTCTGCCAGCAAGTCCACAACAGACTTTTGCTTCTGTGATAGCTTAATCTCTTCCTCGGTAGAAATTATTCTTACCATTTTCTGAAGATTATCTCCAACTTTACGTGAAGCATCAACATTTCTGAAAATTATATTTTTTTCATGCAGCCCTCTGAAGACGTTACTTTCTTCGGAAATTCCCGTTGCCTTACAGATTTTTTGTTTGTCAACAAATCCTCTTTTTTTCTCTGAAAGGAATTCAATAATCTTTCTTTCATCATCATTCAGTAAAGACTTATCAAACTCTGATTCGTCATTTAATGAATAAGAAACAACAGTCCTGTAATTAATTCCTGACGGAAGCATAGCTTTAACAGCTTCGTATACTGTGCAAAAGGTCCTTTCCTTAATCCAGAACGCAACACTGAGCATCTCCTGAGTGATAATTGGCTCATCATCAACCGCACGCATAACAGACTTGACGCGTTTTGCATCCGGTCTCTTGTCGGTAATACCTGTTACGATTGCCATTTTAGGTTTATTAGAATTGCCAAAAGGGACAAGAACACGCATTCCGACTTTAATTTTTTCCGAATTTTCTTTAATGAGGTATGCGTATGTCTTGTCGAATGACGGCAGAACACCATCAATAGATGTTTCAGCATAAAGTTGAGACATACATTTTTACCTCCTGAAAATTAAAGATCTCTGATATCTTCCGGTTCTTCAATAAGATATTTGCCGTCAATAAATTCGTTAACTGCAAGCGTTACAGGCTTTTCAACAATAATTTCACCCATTTGCTCTGCTTCGTCAGCAATTTCTCTTGCTCTTTTTGCTGTTGCAAGCACAAGTGAATAACGGCTTGTTTTACCTTTAAGTACATTTCTCAAATCCGGATTAAGCATTTTTAATTACCTCTCTTACTGAATATTTCATTCTTGTTGATTTAAATTTTTCTGCCTTTATAATGGCACATATATCGTCAACAGTGTCCTCAAGAACATCGTTGAATACTATGTAATCGTATTTTTCAGCGCTTTGCATTTCGCCGAGTGCTGCATCAAGTCGCATAAGAATTGACTCTTCCGAGTCTGTATCTCTGCCGCGAAGCCTCTTTTCAAGAATCTGCATTGAAGGCGGCATTATAAAAATACTGACGCTCTGAGGGTACATTTTTTTTATTTTTTCCGCACCCTGAACTTCAATTTTTAAAACTACTGTTTTCCCCTCATCAAGCCATCTGTCAACAGGGCCCTTAGGTGTTCCGTAATAATTAGAACTGTAAACAGCGCTTTCGAGCATTTTCTTCTCGCTGATCTGTTTTTCAAAATAATCTTTTGTAACAAAATAGTAGTCTACTCCGTCAACTTCATCGTTTCGTTTTTCACGGGTTGTCATCGAAACTGACCTTTGAATCGGAATATCTTTTTTGTGGATACAGTCAAGAACTGTATCTTTACCTGAACCTGAAGGTCCGGATAATATCACAAGCAAGCCTTTAGCGCTCATTTTCATCCTCCTCTTCAGAAATTATATCAAGCTCATCCTCAACATCATTGAGTCTGTTAGCAACGGTTTCGGATTGAAGATATGTAAGAATCACATGACCGCAATCAGTTATTATCACAGCTCTTGTTCTTCTGCCGTGAGTTGCATCAATCAGTGTGCCTTTTTCTTTACACTCCTGAATGATTCTTTTAATCGGTGCAGATTCGGGACTGACAATTGCAACAAGCCTTGAAGCATTGACCATATTACCGAATCCGATGTTAATAAGTTTCATAAATATTACCTCTTATTCGATATTCTGAATCTGTTCTCTTATTTTCTCAATTTCAGCCTTTATATCAAGCACTGCACGGGCAATTTCAACATCCTGAGCCTTTGAACCGATGGTGTTTGCTTCTCTGTTCATTTCCTGCACAAGAAAATCCATTTTTCTGCCAATGGCCTCATCAGCCACAAGGAAAGTCTTGAGCTGTGACATGTGACTTGAAAGTCTGACTGTTTCCTCGGCAACAGCAACTTTGTCAGCGTAAATAGCAGCCTCCGTAAGAATTCGCTGTTCATCTACATGAATACTGTCACCAAGAGCCTCGTTCATTCTTGCAAGGAGTTTCTGAGAATATTCACGTACTGTTTCAGGCGAACGCTCTTCAATCATTGCAACCTTTTCTGCAATGAAATCGAGTCTCGACAAAACATCGTTTTTAAGCTTTTCACCTTCAGCACGTCTCATAACAAGAATACCGTTCAGAGCTTCTTCAGCCGCAAGCTTTACCGTATTCCATACTTTTTCCTCATCAACTTCAGCTTTCTTGATTTCAAGAACATCATTATATCTTGCAAGAGCATTTGCAGAAACGTCTGCAGAAACACCAAGATTCTCAGAAATCTCTTTCAGCGCATCAAGATAACTTTTTGCAAGAGGGATGTTAGGAGTAACATTTACATTCTCGTCATCAAGTGAAGTAATCTGAACAAAACATTCAACCTTACCTCTTGATATACCGCCTGAAAAGAAAGCTTTAAGCTTTTCTTCGAGAAACAGATAATTTCTCGGAGTTCTTGCAGAAAACTCAAAATATCTGTGATTTACACTTTTAATTTCGACAGTGACATCCATGCCGTCAACCGTACATTGTCCTCTGCCGTAGCCTGTCATGCTGCTGATCATTTTTTCACAACCTTACACTAACTTATACTAAATTCTGCCTGCAGCATCCGCAACTGCCGCCGAGCAGTGTGGGAATATCGCCGCTGAAAACACCGTCATTCTCTTCAAAGCCCATCAGTTTCATAATCTCTACTGCATTTTCGCAACTGCAATATGCGTAATACGCATTTCTGTTTGCACCAAAATTCAATGCAGCGCGTAAAAGCCCTTCACCCACATCGGGCTTGTCCTTATCAAACTCTACTGTTCTCACATAAACCTTTGAACCGTCTACAAAAAGACTGCATTTTCCGATTATTTCATCGCCTTCAAAACCAACATAACCTCCGTTAACACCGTCGGAAAAGAGTTCGGAAAGCTCTTTTTTATCTGTAACAGGTTTAAATATATACATAATTTACCACTTCTTTTTGCCAACTGCTCCGCTTGAAGCCATGAGCTTATGTACTTCATCAGCGGTAAGCTCACGATACTTACCTTGTGCCAACATTCCCAACTTAATTGAACCGTACTGCGTTCTTTTAAGTCTTATAACGTCAAGACCCAGACTCTCACACATTTTTCTGATTTCGCGGTTTCTGCCTTCATAAAGAATTATTTCAAGAACAGTTCTAGTTTCCTCTTTAAGAAGAACCCTTACATCAGCAGGAGCAGTCTTTCTTCCCTCAATTACTATACCAACTGCTAATTGATCCACCATATCCTCTGTAACCTTTTGTCTTACAGTAACACGGTACGTCTTCGGTACATGGTGTTTCGGATGCATCATTGCATTGGCAAACTCGCCATCATTTGTCATAAGAAGAAGTCCTTCAGAGTCCTTATCAAGACGTCCTACAGGATAAATTCGCTCAGGAATATCTTTTACAAGCTCTGCAACACATTTTCTGTCCATTTCGTCACTGAGAGTCGTTATAAAACCTCTCGGTTTATGGAGCATGATATAGTATTTTGTTTTTGAACTGACAATCTTTTTTCCGCTTACGGTAACAGTATCTCTTTTCGGGTTGATTTTGTCACCAATCTGAGCTACTCTCCCGTTAACCTTGACTTTACCTTGGGATATCAACTCCTCAGATTTTCTTCTTGATGCTACACCGCATTCAGAAAGAAACTTCTGGAGTCTAACCAAACTTTCTGCCATATTTTCCTCCACTTAATTTTCAAAAAAACTTTTCAAAAAATTCAGAAATCTCTGCCAGATGCTGATTTTTTCAGGAGCACTGACAGCCGTAACAGTTTCATCTGCTACCAGAATAGATTCGGCAACTTTTTTAGAATTCAGATAATATACTACTTTTCCGGCTGTATCACCTTTTTTCACAGGTGCATAAAGGAAATTATCTATCAAATACTCTGTTGTAATTCCGCCCATGCCTTCGCTGACATTAACAAAAGCACTTTCCTGAACAGCAAGCTTTACAGATTTCTTGTTACCGCCAACAACAGAAATATTATATGAAACCTCGTCGCTTAAAGTGCGGTTTTCCGTTTTCTCGAAGCCATAGTCAAGAAGTATTTTATGGTCATTCCAATCATCAGGAGCATTGAGTGTAACTGCTACAATTGTAACAGAGTCTCTTTCGGCGGCACTTACAAGACAACGTCCGCTCTTTTTTGTATAGCCTGTCTTCACACCTATACATCCCTCATAGTAACTGAGCATTTTATTGTGATTCGTAAGTGTACGTCTGTACGGCGGATTACCGTAATAAACAACTGCCTGCTTCTGAGATGCAATATTCCTGAACTCAGGATTTTTAATTGCTTCGCATGCAAGAAGTGCCATATCATAAGCCGTTGAATAATGCTCGTCAGCATCCAGCCCTGAAGGTGTAACAAAATTTGTATTTGCCATACCGATCTCTTCTGCACGCTGATTCATAAGCTTTACAAAATTTTCTATGCTTCCGCCAAGCTTTATTGCAGTAACATTTGCCGCATCATTACCCGACTGGAGAAGCATCCCGTAAACCAGTCCTTCAAATGTGACCTTATCATCAGGAAGCAAACCCATTGAAGTACCTTCAACAGCCACTTCGCTTTCGGATACTGTAACTTCTTTTTTCAGGTCTGCATTTTCAAGTGCTAACAAAGCAGTCATAATTTTTGTAGTGCTCGCCATTGACCTGCGGACATGAGCGTTATGCTGGTACAGAACCTCGCCTGTATCTGCAACCATCACGATAGCAGAAGAAGCTGAAATCCCCAAAGATACCGCAGAAACACGCACAGGAAAATTTGCCGCTATTACAGCAACACATAAAACAACAGAAAAGTATTTTTTCATTCAGATGTCACCGCCAGACAAAGAAATCTATCAATTAATTTCTATGCAGGCGTCAGACATTTAATTATCAGTTTTCAGCAGTTTCTGCAGATGCCCCATCAGCAGCTTCGTCATCTTTCTTTGTGAATTTGTTCACAAGACTCGAAACTGTATTTACTACTTCAGGTACAGCTGAAATCGCTTTTTCAACCGGATTATCAGTGTTACTGATAGTTTTAATGGTAACAATATCATCATTTACAACTAAAAATGCAACAGGTGTAACAGTAATACCTGCGCCGCCTGCACCACCAAAGAGCTCAGCATTGTTCTTTGAAGGGAAATCAGAACCTCCCGATGCAAAACCGTAAGTTACCTTTGAAATCGGAATTACAGTTACTTTTTCTGAAATTTTCATCGGTTCGCCGATAATGGTGCTTGTATCGACAAGATTTTTAATCTTATCAATTGTTGTGCCGAGAATTCCTGATGCTGATTGTTCTTTCATAGTTTATCTCTCCTTAATAGCATTTTTTACTTTCTTTTCAAAATTCTTTTTATCTTTATTATCTGCATTCTGAGATTTAACAAGTTTAAGAAGAACATCCTTAAACAGTTTAAATCCTGCAGCAATAACCGCATTAGTTACAAATATCGGACTGATGCCGAATTGAAAATGAAACATTGCCTCATCTTTCACTGCAAGAAAATCAGGTGAGAGGTCGATGTTATATTTTTTTACCCGCGCCTTTGAGCAAAGTAAACCCATTGCAGGAAAGACTGCAGAACTGATTTTGCCATATTTTATAGCCGTTTCCGCCGCATCTGAACCTGCAATCTTCATTTCCAGATACAGTTCTCTGAAAACAAAGTGTTTGAAGATACCGCCAAACATTCCCCCTACAGCATTCAAAGCATCGGCTATCAGCCGGATTACACCTTCAAAGCCCTGATTTTTATAGAAGGTAAGAAAAATATTATCTCCTTTTTCTTTTGGTTTTTCTTCCTTTTTTGGTTTATCATCTTTATCCTTTTTTTCTTTCTTTGGTTTCTTTTCTTTTTCCTCTTTAGGAAATAGTTTTATTTTTAAGAAAAGATACTTCACATACATCTCAAAAGAGCCTTCATAATGTGCTGTTACTCTTACAGGAATGAGAAAAAGCACAACTATGAATATTATTATACCAAGCAACGTATACAGAAACGGCATTTTCTCACCCCCCTGAAAATTATTCTTCTTTGTCCGCTTCTTCTTTTATTTCAGCTTCCATTTTCTCAATTTCGACCTCTGCTTCCTGTTCTTCAAGAGGTTTCTCGTTAATTTCAGGAATATCCGGTAAATCGTCGAGAGAATTAATGCAGAAGCATTTTAAAAATTCTGCCGTTGTTCCGTAAATCAAAGGTCTGCCGGGAAGTTCAAGCCTGCCTACTTCTTCAATCAGTCCTTTCTGACAGAGTGTTGAAATAACACCTGAGCAGTCAACACCTCTGACCTGTTCTATGTAGGCTTTTGTAATTGGCTGATTGTATGCAACTACCGCAAGCACCTCAAACGCAGCTTGAGAAAGCGGAGCATTCTTTTTCATATCAAGAATATCTCTTACCTGCTCAGCATACTCCTTACGGGTGCAAATCTGATATTTTTTATCCATTTTTACAATTTTTATACCGCTGTTGCTGTCATCATATTTTGCGGCAATGTTCAGTACAAGGCTTTCAGCGTTTTCTGCATCAATCTCGAGAATTTCAGCAATCCTGTCTATTTCAAGTGGCTCGCCGCAAGCAAAAAGCATCGCCTCTGCCGCAGCCTGCATTTCATTTACATTCATTCTGAATCGCCTCCCTCTGAAAGTTCGATTTCCATTTCTTCAGCCTCGCCCACTAACTTTACGCGTTTTGTCTTCGCAAGTTCAAGAATCGCAAGAAACGTTGCAACAAGCTCTGATTTCGATTCTGCATTCATAAAGAATGATACAAACTTGTCTTTCTTTTTCTCAAAAAGCCTGTGCATGACAGCGTTAATACGAGAGCTTACTGACACAATCTTATGTGCAACAATTTTTGTAAACGCTTCAACAGGTGGAGGAAGCTTGCGCTTACCTTTGCCAACCGCTGAAATATATGCGCTCAGAATATCAGACACAGGATGCAGTCTTCTGTAAGTCTTATCAGGCTCAAAATCCTGTTGAGGACGTGAGTAAAGTTCAAAACCGTCGGCATGCTCCGATAGTTCTTTAGCAATCGCCTGACATTCTTTATACTCAAGAAGTTCACCCACAAGCTCCATTTTCAGCTGTTCTGCCTCTTCGTGAACAGGAAGAAGCGAAACAGATTTGATATACACTAATCTTGCTGCCATTTCGAGGAATTCACTTGCAACTTCCATGTCATCATCCTGCATTTGACGAACATAATCAAGATATTGCTCAACAAGAGTAAATATGGGTATATCATTAATATTCAGTTTATGCTTATTTATAAGATGAAGCAAAAGGTCAAGGGGACCTTCAAAGGCTTCAAGCTTGTAAGAAATTTTTTCCAAAATATATCAACCTTATCCTATTAATCTGAACGGAAGAGAAATTAACGTATTAAGAGCTCTGTAAAGCCAGTCTGAAAGTAATGATATGGGTGTTGAAAAAACACCTGTTAAAAGAAGAACAAGCATAACAATCATTATCTGACGCTCATACTTCATAATGGTGTAATAGTACTTATCAGGGATTATTGCAAAAAGTATTCTTGAACCGTCAAGGGGCGGTACGGGAATCAGATTGAACACCGCAAGCGAAACGTTTATACTCGCTGCAAAATAGAAAAAATAAGCAATAATCGTGGCAAGCAATTCGGGCATACCTGTATGTGCATAAATAACAGAACAAATGTTATTGAGAAGCATAAAAATTGCCGCCATAATAATATTTGAAACAGGACCTGCAAGTGCAACAAGTGCCATACCGACTTTCTTATTCTTAGTCTTAAAATTGTACATATTTACAGGTACGGGTTTTGCGTAGCCGACACCGGTAACGAAAATCATAATTGCGCCGAAAACATCTATGTGTGCAAGCGGAGAAAAAGTGAGTCTTCCGCTTAATCTTGCAGTCTGGTCACCTAACTTTGTAGCAACTAATGCATGAGCATATTCGTGCACGGGAAGTGTGCAGAAAACGACAAAAGCTGTTGATAAAAGTTGCATGATGATTACTATAGGTTCTCCTCCTGAAAACAACGCTCTGAGCATATATACACCTCAATTCTTAACAAACGACACAACTCTTTCAATGCCGTTTAAATCCTTATAAATTTTAATATCGGAAGCAAAATCCGAATAAATTTCAGACAAATCTTTCGCCTGAGTTTCACCGCATTCAAAAGCCGCAAAGCATCCTGATTTAATAAAAGGCAACCACTTTTCAGCAATAATGCGATAGAAATATAATCCGTCTTCTCCGCCGTCGAGTGCCATGTCGGGTTCACATAAAACCTCTCGGCTGAGTGTTTTGATTTCGTCTGTTTCAATGTATGGCGGATTAGAAACTAAAACATCAACATTACCAAAATCAAAAGCTTCAAAGCCATTTCTAATATCGCCTTTTACGGCTTTTACATTGGTAATACTGTTGTGTTTAATATTTTTTTCAAGATAGTTAAAGGCTTTGTCGGAAAGCTCAACGCAATAAACCTGAACATCAGGAAAGAGCATTCCTATTGAAATTCCTACACAACCGCTGCCTGCACACAAATCACATATAACTTTTATATTTTCATGTTTTCTGATAAAATCAGCTACAGTTTCAACAAGAGTTTCTGTGTCAAACCTCGGTATCAGAACACCTTCACCAACGAAGAATTCACCGTCCATAAAAGGCCACTTGCCGATTATATATTGGAGCGGCTCCCCTGATTTACGTCTTTCAACAAGCGACAAAAACAATTCTTTTTTATCTTCATCTGCAATTTCAAGACGATTGAGAAAAAGTTTATTCTTATCAGAATCAAAGATATGCATCATCAGACATTCAGCATCAAAATCAGAATCTTCAATTCCGTTTTCAGCTAAAATTTGTCTGCCGTATTTTAAAAGTTCAAAAATCTTCATCAGTTATCAGATTTCTTTTCTGAAAGGATTTCTGCGAACAAATCATCAACAATATCCTGTGCCTTCTGATACGTGTCCTCTTCCTGAACATCTTCCGTAACTGTTACGTTTTCCTGAACGACAACCTCTTCTGATTCAGTTACATCTTCATCATTCTGAGAAATTTCAGATTCTTCAGCTACATCATCAGCAACAGTTTCATCTGCAGTTTGAGCAGCCTTTTCTTCGACACCGTAAAGTGCAGCCTTGAGTGCTGCAATGCCAACCTCGATAATATCATCTGTGGGCTCATTTGTTGTAATTCTCTGCATCCAGAGACCGGGGGCAGAAACAATCTTTACCAGGATATTATCATGGCATCCGGCAAATTTTATAAATTCAAAACCAAGTCCCATAACTATAGGGAGACGGAAAACCGAAAACAAAATCCAGAGGAATCTTGAATCTCTGAGTTCAGGAAAAGCGATTGAAACAACTGATGAAAGGAGAATACTTATAAGAATCATGACAAACATGAAGCTTGTTCCGCATCTGGGATGAAATCTGCTCATCTCTCTTACATTTTCAACCGTCAGTTCTTTGCCTGCTTCAAAACAGAAAATAGATTTATGCTCAGCACCGTGGTACATGAACATTCTCTTGATATCTTTCATCTGTGAAACAAGAAGCATGTATACAACAAAAATAATAATTCTTACAACGCCTTCAATAAGTGCTCTGAAATTAGTTACGGCACCGTCTGTTACTTTATTCACAAGGTCCGCAGCAAGAGTGGGAAGATAGAAAAACAACGTAAAAGCAAGACCAACACCGAGAACCATTGAAATTACAGAAATTGCAGTCATCATCTTTTCACCGAAATGCTCTGTAATCCATCTGTCAACCTTTGACATATTCTCAATGTCGTCGTCATTCTTGATATCCTCAAAGCTTACCTTTTCAGCCGACTCCATAAGAGCCTTATATCCCTGAATCATACTTTCAACAAAGGAAACTACACCTCTGACAAGCGGAAAAGCAAAAAACTTATTCTTGTCTCTCAGAGAAGTTGTTTTCTTTTCTTCTACCTCAATAGTGCCGTCAGGAAGTCTGAGTGCCATTGCAGAACACTTGGGGCCTTTCATCAGAATACCCTCAATAAGCGCCTGACCGCCTACTGAAACTCTTTTAACCTTAGCCATTTATATTACTCCTTTTCAGTCAAATTCAGAGCTATCTGTGCTCTTTCAAGAGGTAACAGAATTCTGACTGTCGTTCCCTCTCCCAAAACACTGGAAATCATAATCTCGCCGTCATGAAGTTTGATAATTTCATCAGCAACAGCGAGACCGATACCTGAGCCTCTGTAATTAATGCTTGTTTTATAAAATTTCTCTTTGACCTTGGGAAGATCCTCAGAGGAAATGCCGCAACCTGTATCAATAAAGTATATATTAAGATATCCGTCAGGTGTGATTACCGCATTAACGGTAACCTTACCGCCCTGTTCAGTATATTTAAGCGCATTATCAAGAATATTTGTGAACACCTGCTTGATTCTGTTAGGGTCGCCAAACATAGGTGCCGGTTCTTCGGGAGCCGTATAAACAAAATCAATACCTTCACGCACCGCCCTGTCTCTGAAAACAAAAACAGTTTCATCTAGCTCTGCAAGAATATCAATTTTTTCCTTCTTTAACTTAAGTGCACCGTTTTGTATGCGTGAGAAATCGAGAAGTTCTTCTACAAGTTCTGAAAGCCGTGCAGATTCACTGATAATTACTTCAAGACCTTTCTGAAGCATTACAGGGTCTTTATCACCAATCTGAAGAAGGGTTTCACCCCATCCTTTTACTGCTGTAAGCGGAGTTCTGATCTCATGGGAAATAGTTGAAATGAAATCATTTTTCATTCTGTCCATTCCGCTGATTTCTTCAAGCATTGAGTTAATGTTGCTGCAAAGACTGCTGATTTCATCGCTACCCTCGCTATAGTGAACTCTCGCAGTATAATCGCCGCTTGCAACCTTATTTACAGTTTTGCTGAGTTCCTCCATAGGTACGACAATTGAACGTATAAAATATATTCCCGAAACAAATACAAGCGAAATTATAATCACTGCGGCAATAAAAATATAGAAATAGAGAACAAGAAGCTGACTGTCTATGGCTTCAAGTGAAACGATATATCTGACAGCCGCCTGAGATGAATATTTTCCGTCAACATTAGACCCCAACGGCACAGATATTGCCATAACCTTTTCGCCGTAATTGTTTTTACCTGTCCATTCACCGATTTCTTTATTTGAAGAAAAGATTTCAGCATAATCAGGCATTACCGGATTTTCAGAAATACCAAAGCCGCTTGAGGAAGCAATCGGCTTTCCGCCTTCATTTATGACCCAGACTTCCATCTTATCTTTTTCTGAAAATTCATCAATAAATTTCAACGCACCGTTTTTAAACTGTTCTTCTGTTGTATTAAGATAAGAACTGAAATAGTTTTTTACAAGGTTAGTGTCCATGGATTCCAAAGACACAGATGCTGAATTATAATAATACCATCTTACAAGTATACCGGCAATCAGTGATACAACAGAAACTATAATAACAGAAACCATAACAAAATTTTTAAGCCAGTTTGCTGTTATACCTCTGACCTTATGCTTTGTCAGCAATTTTTTCAGTTTCAATTATATCACCTGCCTTTACTTAATTTATACGGTTAAATCAAACCACCCATTTATAGCCAAGACCCCATACTGTTACAAGGTGCTTTGGATTTGAAGGTTCATCTTCCACCTTCATTCTGAGTCTTCTTATGTTAACATCAACAACTTTTTCTTCGCCGTAGTATTTTTTACCCCATACTCTTTCAAGAATATCTGTTCTGCTCAGAGCGGCACCCACATCTGAGAAGAAATATTCAATAATTTGAAATTCAACCTGTGTAAGTTCAATATTTACACCGTTCTTCGTAAGCGTATGATCGCGAAGATTCAGTACAAATTCACCAAGCTCAATTACACTTTTCTGAGGCTCTTCACGATTTTTATTCATTTCAACACGTCTGTAAATCGCATCAACTCTTGCCATAAGTTCAGAGGGAGAAAAAGGCTTTGAAACATAGTCATCGGCACCAACTAGTAAACCAGTAACTCTGTCAATTTCCTGCGTTTTTGCAGTGAGCATAATAATACCAACTGTCTGACTCATACTTCTGAGTCTTTTGCAAACCTCAAGACCGTCCATTTCAGGCATCATGATATCAAGCAATACTACATCAAAATCACCGTCGGCTGCTTCATACATTTCAAGAGCGGCCCTTCCGTTGTCAGCCTGACTTACCTCATATCCGGAACGTTGCAAATTAATTACTATAAACTCTCTGATAGACGCCTCATCTTCCGCCACCAAAACTCTTTTCATACCAAATTGTCTCCTTTCTCAATTAACGATATTTGCATTGACGAAATCACTGTCTTTAATACCAAAACTACTACCTTTTTCAGTTATCATATACACTGTTACTTTATTTTCGCTGCTTGAAGACAGCTGTTTATATCCGTCGGTTATATATTTATCCGTGTTTTCATGCGTTACGCTTCTGATAACCGCAAGAACCTCTGCGCTTTCAAGATCTTCCGGATTGTATGTCACAATATACCAAACATCATCCTTCGTATTTCTTGACACAGTAATTTGAGATATTAACGATTTATCAATTTCAAGATAATCACTTGCAGTAAAATACAGCCTGTAATTGTTAGTTTCCTCAAGGCTGATACCTTCTGCTGTCGGAATAAGCTTGCACCATTTTGTATATGTCAGTGCTGATGTGTACATTTTTTCATTTACAGAGGAACCGACAACAGACTCCTGCACCGGTATTTCTACAAAAGTATCAGCGTTAACGTCACGGCTCAGTACAGGAATTGACCTGAGAGTAGAAAACGCTGAGTTTGTTGCACTGTCTACGTGCAGAAGACTAAGAGAAGACTTCTGTGCATCCCAATATACAACATCCGTTCCGTACATTCCTTCAGAGTTGACATAGTCATAAACTGCTATCATCGGAATATTTTCATCATTGATTTCCTGACAATATGAGTTTTCAAAACCAACTATTTCTCTTGAAAGCGAAATCATGCCGATATTGATAACATCATACTTTTCAATCTTGACCACTTTTGCAGTAGGCACCTTTGTCTTATCAGAGAAGTCTCCGTTAATAAGAAACAGTTCATAGTATCCGTCTTTATCAACATCAACGTATCCCATAGATTCATAAGATTCGTCACATACAAGACGCAGCTCAGCTCTTCTTCCTTCGCCTACGACCTTATGAATCGTAAGAACCTTACTGTCAATATAGCTCCATGTTGTCACAATATCAAACTGATTTATACCCTTTGACAGATTTCTGAAAGACAGAGAATCAATGTTACTTCCGTATCCTGAAAAATCACCGACAATTATCCATTCATCACCAAGATGTTTTAAAACATTTATGTGTACATCGGTTTCATTTGTAGTTGTAGTATAAAAAACGACTGCTTCCTCTGTGTCATCATAGTCAAGGTCAATCAGGTTAAGAGAAGAAGTGAATTCAGATGAAGAGTTCACGGGATTCTTGAGTATTACACTCTCACCAACATATTCTTCAATAGCTGCTTCAATTTCTGCTCCCGATTTCGGCGGTCTGAGTAATTTTTCAGCAGACATCACCGACAGCTTACATCCTGCCATTGAAAAAACCGCAAAAATCAATGAAAATAAAGCAAATATTCTAAGCGTGTTTTTCATACTCAAACCTCCTTCCGGATAATTCTCATTGAGAAGTATACGCACTTACACACATACTTTTCTTTATACCAATGAATTATAACACAACACATACTGTTTTGGCAACATCAAAACGTGTATTTCTTAATAATTTTTAATAAATACACAGTTTATTAATAATATATATACTTTTTATTTCCTGTTTCTATTGACAAAAAAGTGACAAAGTAATAGAATAGAGATTGTTAAAAAATTAAACAACTTTATTAAAACACACGGAGGTAAAAAAATGGGTTATACGATTAGTGAGAAAATCATTAAAAACCATATTGTTGACGGCGAACTTATCAAAGGAACAGAAGCCGGCATACGTATTGACCAGACATTAACACAGGATGCTACAGGTACGATGGCATACCTTGAATTTGAAGCTATGGGAGTAAAGAGAGTTAAGACAGAGCTTTCAGTAGCATACGTTGACCATAATACACTTCAGACAGGCTTTGAAAACGCTGATGACCACCGTTTTATCCAGTCATGTGCAAAGAAGAGAGGCGTAAGATACTCACGTCCCGGTAACGGCATATGTCATCAGGTTCACCTCGAAAGATTCGGAATCCCCGGAAAAACACTTATCGGCTCTGACAGCCATACACCCACAGGCGGCGGTATCGGTATGATT
>CAZDQE010000011.1:0-48867 GCA_964507395.1 uncultured Eubacteriales bacterium
TTTGGTAGAAGGTATGCAGTTTGACAGAGGATATATCTCTCCCTACATGGTAACAGATACAGATAAGATGGAGGCTGTTATTGACGATGCGTACCTTCTTATTACTGACAAGAAGATTTCAAATATTCAGGAAATCCTTCCTCTTCTTGAGCAGATTCTTCAGGCAGGCAAAAAGCTCGTTATCGTTGCAGAAGATGTCGAAGGCGAAGCACTTTCAACAATTCTCGTTAACAAACTCCGCGGTACCTTCACATGCGTAGCAGTCAAAGCTCCCGGCTTCGGTGACAGAAGAAAAGAAATGCTTCAGGATATCGCAATCCTCACAGGCGGTGAGGTTATCACATCTGACCTCGGTCTTGAACTTAAAGACACACAGATTCCCTCACTTGGTCGTGCAAGACAGGTTAAGATTACAAAGGAAAACACAATCATCGTTGACGGTGCAGGCGATAAAGACGCTATCAAGTCAAGAATCGGTCAGATCAAAGCACAGATCGAAACAACAACATCTGACTTTGACAGAGAGAAGCTTCAGGAAAGACTTGCAAAGCTTGCAGGCGGTGTTGCGGTTATCCGCGTAGGTGCAGCAACAGAAACCGAAATGAAAGAGAAGAAGCTCCGCATTGAGGATGCTCTCGCAGCAACAAAGGCAGCAGTTGAAGAAGGCTGTGTAGCAGGCGGCGGTGTTGCTCTTATCAACGCAATTCCCGCAGTTGAAAAGCTTCTCAGCGAAACAGAGGATGCAGATGAAAAGACAGGTATCAACATTGTTCTCAAAGCAATTGAAGAACCCGTTCGTCAGATTGCAGAAAACGCTGGTCTTGAAGGCTCAGTTATCGTAAACGAAATCAAATCTTCAGGCAAAACAGCATACGGCTATGACTTCTCAACAGATTCTTATGTTGATATGTTTGAAGCTGGTATCCTTGACCCCACAAAGGTTACACGTTCAGCTCTCCAGAACGCATCATCAGTAGCATCAATGGTTCTTACAACAGAATCACTCGTTGCTGACAAACCCGACCCTGCAGCAGACGCAGCAGCTAATGCAGCAATGGCAGCACAGGGCGGCGGAATGTATTGATAAAACAAAAATTATCCTCTCGGTTTTCCGAGAGGATTTTTTTGTTTTATCAGGTAATAAGTAAGAAGTAATAGTGAAGAAGTTTCTATTTGAAAGCTTCAATATATTTATCATTCTCTTTATAGAAAAACTGTTCCGAAATAGTATCTTCGTCATAAATCTTCAATATTGATTTCATCCCATTCGATAAATTCTTTTCCAACAAATCAGAACGGGAGGTCCAGAAAATTTCTCCTTCTTTAGAAGAACGAGGTTCTCCGTGAAAACAATTTGTCTTGTAAAAATAAACACAGTATCGAATTCCACCATCAATAAAAAAATCTTGGATACCACACAACTGTAACTTTGATACAGTTAATCCGGTTTCTTCGAAAACCTCTCTGACTGCAGCATCTGTAAAAGATTCACCTTTTTCAACATGCCCACCTGGAAAAGTAATTCCCGGCCACTTCGCAGAAACTCTGTCCTGTACCAATACATTTCCCTTTTCGTCATATACCATTACCATATTAGTAAATATTGCTTGCTCTGTTTCAGACATAAATATAACCTCATAAGTGTTTTGTTTTAATGAAAGATCACGGTCTCCCCTTGAAAATGCAAGGGGAGATGTCTGCTTTTAGCAGACAGAGGGGATTTTTCGTTGAAATTATATCATTGAAAACAGTGTTCTGAATATTGAGAAAATAACCGTAAAACAATTTGCTTTTGAATCTGAAGCATTGTCTTCAACCTCAAAAGAATCTATAACTTCATCTGTGTCTGTTCTGTAAGTTGAAACTTCGATTGTATCCTCACCGAAAGTAAGGGCGGTATATGTAGGCACGCGTGTATCAAAAGCTGAAACAATAAACGATGCTGTTTTTTCGGGAAGCGGGTCATAGTTACTGCCTGATGCAGATGATGTCTGCAGGTAAACAGTTCCCTCTTCTGCCTCTTTACCGCCATACATCACTTTTGTCCTTGAATACAGATGGTCATGACCGCTGAGTACAAGGTCGATGTTATAGCAATCATAAAGTGATGAGAAAAGAAGTCTTATATCTGAAAAATCATCATCTGAAAAAGACGCAGAATATGGGTTGCGGTGCATTGTCACAACTCTCCATTTTTTGTCGGGATGTGCCTTGACCGCTTTTCTGATAACTCTTTCTGTGTCTGTAAGTGATGTGTTTTCCGTGTTGACTGTAATGAAAAGTACATCACCGTAGGTATAATAATAACCTGTACCCGCTTCTGATCTGAAAAGCTCGAAAACCTCATTGGGATTGTTGAAAATGTCCCCGTAAAGAGTTGAATCATCATCATGGTTACCGATTGTGTTTGCAAAAGGAAGTGAGCGCATTTCATCAGGTGAAAGATACGCTTTCATCTGCACTAAACTGTCTGCTGACTGAAACTGGTCTCCGCCCGAAATCGCAAAAGCCGCATCAGGATATCTTGCCGTCATTTTATCGACGGTAAAATTCCAACCGCAGGTATCTCTGACAAGAACCTCTTCGAGAGTTTCGTCGCCTGAACGGCCGATCTGTGCATCGGAAATATAAAGCACCGTAAAGTTTTCATCAGGCTGAACAGTAACCTTTTCTGCCTTTGAGAAAACGCCGTTTTCAGTATATGAATAATAATATGTTTTTCCCTCTTCAAGGCCTGATGCGGTAACATTATTTGAAATAAGACCGTCAAGTGCCTCATCCTGTGTTACTTCAAGTTCTTTTCCGTCTGTCATGTCAATGTTTTCCGAAATAACAAATTTTTCTTCTGCGGTTTCTGAAAGCCAGCAGAAATTAATTTCACCCTGACAGGCTCCGGGGGTGAGAGAAATTACCGTATCATCTGCCTGAATATTCTCCCATTTCGGTGCAAAAGCCTGCAAGTCCTCCTCTGTGTGCGCATATCCCGATTCAGCACAAGCAAGCACACTGAAAAGAATAAGACAAGTCATTATCAGCGAAACAAATTTAAATGCTTTCTTCATACAAAATCCTCCTTTTATACTTATATTAATACTATAAATGTAAAAATGTCAACAAATTAACGAAAATAAGAACATTTTATGAATAATTTTGTAAAAAAATTTGACAAGCAGTCGAATATATTATATAATCGAATTGTAAAACGATTGATCGAGGCGCGGTCATTACTGCAATCTGCACGCAAACAGGCATAATGTGTATTTTGTGAGAATTACCGCCGAAGTGCCGTGAAAACTGCCTTAACACACGGTGCTGGGACATTACAGAATATGTAATGTACTGTCATGGCTTTTATGCCATGGAGCGCTGTCAAGTTTTTTAAAATAACTTTTTCCGGTTTGGTATGGGGGATTATTTATGAAAAACAGGCAGACGTCCGGTCTGTCTGTTTTTCATTTCTATTACAGCAAAATCACCCATTTTAGAAAGGACGGATAATAATGAAAAAAATGACTCCCAAAAGAATTTTAACTATTATTATTGCATCCCTCGTTCTGCTCGGTACGATGACTTTTGTCGCAACGGCTGCAAGTACCACAGATGCAGAAACTGCAGTAATGGTTGAATGTCCCGACTGTGCAGGAGCTACGGCATGTATGTCCTGTTACGGAAAAGATGCAGAATGTGCCGATTGCGGCGGTAAAAACATCTGTGCAACATGTGAAGGCACAGGCGAAGTTCCTGCTGACAGTCAGTTCTATGCAACATTCTGGGCTCTTGTTCCCCCGATTATCGCTATTGCTCTTGCCCTCATTACAAAAGAGGTTTATTCTTCGCTCTTTATCGGCGTTGTGGCAGGTGCTCTTCTCTCCGCAAACTTCAAGCCTGCAACAGTTGTTGACAACGCTGTAAGCAGCGGTCTTATTTCCGCAATTTCTGACACAGCAGGCATTTTCCTTTTCCTCGTAATTCTCGGAATTATTGTTGCTCTTGTCAACAAATCAGGCGGCTCTGCTGCTTTCGGAAGATGGGCTGAAAAGAACATCAAATCAAGAACAGGAGCAATGTTTGCAACCTTTGTTCTCGGCGTTCTGATTTTCATTGACGACTATTTCAACTGCCTTACAGTCGGCTCAGTCATGCGTCCCATTACAGACACCCACAAAGTTTCACGCTCAAAGCTTGCATACCTTATCGATGCTACTGCTGCTCCCGTCTGCATGATAGCTCCCATTTCTTCATGGGCTGCTGCAGTTTCAGGCTATGCTGAAGAAGGAGAAGGCCTCAAGCTCTTCATTCAGGCTATTCCTTTTAATTTCTATTCGCTTCTTACATTCGTTTTCATTATTGCAATCATTCTTATGAAATTCGATTTCGGTCCCATGAGAATACACGAATATAATGCAGTAGTAAACGGTGACATTTACACATCAGGCAGAGAAGATAAAGAAGATGCTTCTGTTCCCAATCCCAAGGGTAAAGTTCTTGACCTTGTTCTTCCCATTGTTGTACTTATCGCCGTCTGCGTGTTCGCACTCGTTTACAACGGCGGAATCTTTGACGGCTACAATTTCATCGACGCTTTCTCAAACACAGATGCAACAGTAGGTCTCCCCTGGGGCGGTATTGTATCACTTATCGTTATCGTGGCTTATCTTATTATAAGAAAAGTTGTTACCTTTAAGGAAGCTATGGAATGTGTTCCTCAGGGTTTTGTTGCAATGGTGCCGGCTATTACAATCCTTACTCTTGCAACTGCTCTTAAAAATATGACAGGCTTGCTCGGTGCAAAAGAATTTGTAGGCAACATTATGGCAGGTTCAGCAGAAAGCCTTGACAAATTCCTCCCCGCAGTTATCTTCCTTGTAGCTTGCGGACTTTCATTTGCTACAGGTACATCGTGGGGTACATTCGGTATTCTTATCCCCATTGTTACAGCAATCTTCCCTGCAGACTCAACGATCCTCATTATCGGCATCTCAGCTTGCCTTGCAGGCGCAGTTTGCGGCGACCACTGCTCACCCATTTCTGACACAACAATCATGTCATCAGCAGGTGGTCAGTGTAACCACCTTAACCACGTTTCAACACAGCTTCCCTATGCAATTTCAGTTGCTGCAATTTCATTCGTAATGTATATCGTAGCAGGTTTTGTACAGAGCGCATGGATTACACTTCCCATCGGCGCCGCTCTCACAATTGCATTCCTTTTTGTAATGAAGGCTGTTACAAAGAAATCTGAAGCAAAATAAAAGTACGGTAAAAGCACAAAAAGATTGCCCGCTATCACACGATGGCGGGCAATCTTTTTGTATTTTTATTTTACTCCGTATTCCTGCACGTCAATTCCGTTCCCATCAACTGTGACAACATAGTGTGCATAATCATCCTCTAGACAAATCGAGCGGAATGTTATGTATTGGGTTCCGTTATGCGTAACTCTGTCGCCGTAATGATAATGACCTGAAAATACTGCTTTGACCTTGCCGCTTTCCTCTGCAAGGCGTATCAGTTTTTCCCTGTTTCTGATAACATGGTCATCGTCGTTGTCCCTGTTTCCGAGGATGAACAACTCATGGCTGAAAATAATAACATCGCCTTCGGCTTCTTCAATTTCTTTTTTCATCCAATCGAACTGCTCATCATCAATATAACAGTAAGCCCATTCGATTTCCTCCGCAGGATAGGGATTTTTTTCATCGTTCTGATTCGGGTCAAGGACAAGAATCTTGTAACCGTCACATTCAAATGAATAATACCTTGAAGGCATTCCCATAATTTCTGCCCATATTTTTTTATCAGTAGATGTATCATGGTTACCGATAAGGCAGTAATATTTTTTCCCGTGATTTTTAAGCACATCCGCCGTTTCTTTCCAAAGAAGAGTCTGCGGTTTTCCCTCCTCAAAGAGGTCTGCCGTATCACCGAAATTCACAATAAAATCGCAATCTTCCCCATGCTCTGCCAAGGATTTTTTCACCTTTTCAAGAGACATGGGACGTTTTCTTTCGCCTTCCGTTACAACATCGGAATAGTGCATATCGGTAAAACTGAGAAATTTCATCTTATTTTACCTCGAAAGAAGATTTCCGATTTCATTAATTATTGCTCCTGAGGTTTCAGAAAGAGAAGCGTTCTGAGACATTACAGTGTCAATAATAAGAGCTGACAAAGCGCAAAGTGCAACAATAATCAATGCCAATATAATAATCTGTGTCGCAGGTGTCATTTTGCTCTTTTCCTTCGTTACAGCCCCACCCATCATGGGTGCACTTTCCTCTTCGGGTGCAAAACCTGCTGTTTTTGCTTCAAGCCTTTCAAGAACACCTTCAAGGCCTGCCTTGTAAAGCTCCTCCATGCTTTCACCCTCTTCAGATGAATAAACCTTGTAAACACTCGCTTTGTTACCGTCTGAAACAGCAGCAAAGATAAAGGGGATGCCCTCCTCGGATTTAAAAACATCTGTCATTGCAACAGAAAAAACTGCATCTGTATCTCTGAGAGCAGATTTGGCAATTGATGCCAGCCTTTCTTTTCTTTTTATGTCTTCTTCGGGGAACTCTTCCATGGCCCTGTCAATAAACACTGTTGAGGGCGAGGGCTCAATATTCTGAAGAACCCTTGCGTAAAGCTCGTTTTCCTTATGACGGACAAATGCAACCTTTACGCGTCTTTCTTCAATAGCTGTAAGATTCCCTGCAAAAACTCCGTAAGAAGGTGTGTTATCTGCCATTGCGGGTGCTTCAGGCTGAACATTCTCACCGAGAGATGAAGAATTGATATCCTCAAAATCCGCCTTCTCTTCGGGTTCTGCTTCAGGCGCTCTGTAGATTTCCTCATACTGAGGTTCATCGGGATTTTCTTCCTGCGCAGGCTGTTCAAAATTCTCAATCGGCTCAACGTAGCCTTCCATTTCTTCAGGAATATCGTTTGTCTTCGTCTCTTCCTGAGGTACTGCCTTTTCCACACCTTTTGAAAGGAAAGCAATCATACCGTTTTCAAGAATTGCGCCGATTCTCTTCTCGTCTACAGGAACAAAAATAAGTTTTTGTTTTCCTGATTCAATACCAAAGCCTGAGAAAAGACCGTCATTTGTAATGAAAGCTTCGCCGCCTACGGGAATTGCCGCATGAGCGTTAACCTGATTTTCATTAAGAGTTGCCATGCACAAATCGCTGTTGATAAGATTTGTAATCTCTCCGTTAAGTCTGCACTTAAAGCCTAAAGCCCTGAAGAGAGCAGCCTTTGTAGAAATGAAGCGTGAAACATCAACCGCAAGAATAATTACATCTGCATTTTCAATTCCGTCTTTAACGCCTGTAAACATTTCTTTCTGACTATGGCAGAAAAGGAAATCCTCTTCAAGACCGGTAATTTCTTCAACCTTATCAGTGATTACACCGTGAGTCGCATTCATAGCAACAAGCTTGCTTTCACTGAAGGATATAAGCTTAATCTTCATTTTTTGTCATCCTCTCTCTTACTGTGCTATCCATTTAACTGAATTTTCATAGGGATTTTCAGTCTTTTTCTTTTCGTACCAACCTGCAGGGAATTTCTGATTGCTGTTAACTGATGCTTTTGCTGTGTCAACTGATTCTTCTTCGTTTTCTCTGACAAGCCTTGCAACGAGAACCAACCTTCCGTTCTTCATAACAGTTCTGTCACATGTTGAGAGGGTGATAATTTTGTCTCCCTCCTGATAGTCAACACCTGTGTCATAGTAAGAACGCAATTTTATTTCTTCCATAAAGCTTGCAAAGTTTTCGCTTGAAGAAAGGTTTATAAAATTATATGCAAAAACATAACCGTTATCATCACTTTTCACTGCACTTGTCAGGAAAACCGAATAAATCTTGTAAACGTAATTTTGGTTTTCAGTGTAAACATAGAGAAGCGGATTCTTTTTGAACGTATCAAGACTCTTATAATTCTTTATTGAGCCGAACATGGAACCGTCACGCATGTTGTGACCGTAAATTACGGTATTCATATCAGAGAACGCTGATTTGTTGTTGTAATCAATGAAAGCCGTACCGCCTGAAAGCCATTTGCCGTTAAAGCCGGTATTCAGATATTTATCGTTGTTTGTTGTCTGCACGACGGGAAGGCTGATATTTGCTCCGGGCACGACAAGCCATGCCTTAAAATCCTTGTTCTGTTCTCTCAGACTTGCAAAAGTTACCGTTTTCTCTTCTTCGTTAAGGTTGTTGAGCTTTTCAACTATCTTTTCAGGCTCTGCATCTGCGCCGTCAATAAGCTCAGAAACCTGTGTGTTCTGCTGCTTGATAAGATAAGGCTGAATAAAATAATCATTTACAAGCCATGCTGCACTGACAAAAAGTGCGATAATTGAAATAAGGAAAACAATCTTTCTGATTTTTTCGCCTGTAGAATCGCTCTTTTTCGGAAAGAGAGAGCTTTTTTTCTTCTTGGGCTCTTCATCAAAGCTTTCCTCTGTTTCTTCCTCTGCACCTGCTGCAAAAGAAGCTTCGGGAGATTCAGTCTCCGCACTTTCCTCAGAAATTGTCTGAGGCTGCTCTGACTCTTCTTCAGAACTGTTTGAATAGACGTCTTCAAATTCCTTCGGCTCATCACTGCTGTCGGAATAAATATCTTCATATTCCTGAGACTCTTCTGTTTTTTCCTCTTCCCGCTCTTCTGCCTTTTCCTCCATACCGAACTCTACGCCTAAAACCTCAGCTTCGTGTCTGAGTGCATCCTCGTCAACACCTGCAATTTTAGCATCGACCTCTTCGTAAAGAGAGACATATCCTTCCTCAGCTTCCTTGAAGAAATCATCAATTTCACTGTCAGCAGAGGGGTCATAGAAGGTTTCGGCTTCTTCCGCAGCAACTTCTTCCTTTTTCTCCTCAGTACCGCCGAAGGGCTCAAGGTTATATTTTTCTCTCAGGCTTGAAAATATATCTTCAAAGGTTTCTTCGTTTTCGGGGATATTTTTTTCCTTATCGCTCATTTCTCTTCTGCCTTTCATTCATAATCTTTTATAATTTTTTGTCTGACCAGGTCAAAGGCACGTGAACCGTTAACATATCTGTTATAATCTCTGTCATGCCTTGCCGTCATAATTTCTATACATTCGGTACCGTTTTTGTCGCTTACCGCCACATAACTCAGTCCCACCGGCTTATTTGTGCCGTCACTGAGAGGTCCTGCAATGCCTGTTATTCCTACGCCGTAGTCTGCACCGCTCAGATTTCTGATTCCCTCAGCCATCTGCCTTGCAACCGTTTCGCTGACAGCTCCGAATTTTTCCAGATCCTCGTTCTTTACACCGAGAATTTTATTTTTAATTTCATTTGAATAGGAAACAACTCCGCAATCAAAAACGGAAGATGCTCCTGATATATCTGTGATTCTCTTTGCAGCAAAACCGCCTGTGCAGGATTCTGCAAGAGAAATTTTAAGCGAGTGCTTTTTAAGAAGCTTTACAAGCACACTTTCAATGTTTTCTTCATCAATTGCGTAAATGTATTTTTCGAATTTTTCCGTAATTTTTTCAATTACAGGTTTTGCTTTTTCTTCCGCGTCAGATGCGTTCTTTCCGCTTGCTGTTACACGCAAAAAGCATTCGCCGTCTTTTGCATAAGGAGCAACAGTAGGATTTTCTCCGTCAAGGAGTATCCCCGCTTCCTCAGCCATTACAGATTCACCGATTCCCATCATTTTTATGTTGTGGGACACGATGACCGCAGTAGAATATTTTTGAAGAAGAGGTCTTACATACTCTTCAAACATAGGCTTCATTTCTCTCGGAGGACCGGGCAAGGCAATAATACACTTTGAATTTTTTTCAATAGCAAAACCCGGAGCTGTTCCGTTGTGATTTCTGAAAACCGTTCCGTCCTCAGGCACATAAGCCTGTCGGATATTGCTCTCAGACATTTTAAGCCCTTTGCTTTGGAAGTAACCTTCAATTTCTCTTTTGATTTCCTCGTTCAGCACAAGACTGCTTTCCATAACCTCACAGCATTTATCTCTTGTGATATCATCCGCCGTAGGTCCGAGACCGCCTGTGGTAATAACAATATCACTTCTGTCAAGAGCCTGTTTCAGCATTTCCTTAAGTCTTGCATTATTATCGCCCACTACGCTCTGTCTCAGTACGCTGATACCCATTAAAGCAAGCTCTCTCGAAAGGAAAACAGCGTTTGTATTAATGATGTCACCAAGAAGTATCTCAGTTCCCACGCAAACAATTTCACAAATCAAAGTGAATCACTCCATAATCAATCGATTAATATAAATCTTGCGCTTTCAGCCGCTTCTTCAATCATTTCAGTAAAGTCAACTGCACCCTCTGCCTTTTCTACCTCTTCAACAGAAGGTCTTGTTTTAGGATGCTTTGGAGTAAATACTGTACAGCAATCCTCATAGGGCAGAATAGATGTATCAAAAGAATCAATATCTCTTGAAATTTTAACGATTTCACCTTTGTCCATGCCGATACAGGGACGGAAAACAGGCATTGCAGTCGCCCTGTCTGTGCAAGCAAGGGCTTTCAGTGTCTGACTTGCAACCTGACCTAAGCTTTCACCTGTAATGAGAGCCTCGCATTCTTCTTTTCTCGCGATTTTCTCAGCAGTTTTCATCATTATTCTTCTCATAATTATGGTAAACAATTCTTCGGGGCAATTATCTTTTATTGTTTCCTGAATTTTTGTAAACTCAACAATATAAAGCTTGATTCTTCCGCTGTATGCCGCAACCTTGCGTGTAAGCTCATGTACCTTTTTCTCCGCAAGCTCGCTTGTATAAGGGGGAGAAACAAAGTGGATTCCTATAAGACGCAAGCCTCTCTTCGCCATCATCCAGCCTGCAACAGGGCTGTCAATACCGCCTGAGATCAGAAGTGCACCTTTACCTGCCGAGCCTGAGGGCATACCGCCTGCACCCTTATGCTGGTTGCCGTGGATGTAAACTGCCTTATCTCTCACTTCCACAGTTACGATAATATCAGGGTTATGAACATCGACGGAGAGATTGGGGAATTTTTCAAGAAGATATCCTCCTACCTCCATGCAGATTTCAGGAGATTTGAGGGGGAAATTCTTGTCACTTCTCTTTGCATTTACTTTGAAAGTCTTTGCAAACATCAGTTCCTCAGCCAGATATTCTTCCGCTACCGCCTTGATTTTTTCAATATCCTTTTCTGTTTCAGCCGCACGTGAAAGACCTGCAATACCGAAAACCTTTTTCAGTGCGGAAAATGCGGTGTCAAAATCTGCGTTTTCATCCTGACTTTCAACCATGATAGTTGACTGCGAAGCGGTGAAAGTAAATTTACCCACATGCTCAAGACGTCTGCGCATATTTTTAATCATCATGTCCTCAAAGGTTCTTCGGTTGAGACCTTTGAGAGCAAGTTCACCGTTTTTGATAAGTATAATTTCTTTCATATTAAACCTTCCTGAGTTCCTTTAATGCCTTCTCTACATTTTCAAGAAGAATGTCAAGCTCTTCCTTTGTGTTAAACCTTGAAAGGCTGACTCTTACAGCACTGTCAATATCCTCCACGTTGAGTCCTGCCGCAAGAAGTGTGCTGCTTCTGTGACCTTTCGCACAGGCTGAACCGCCCGAAACGTAAATTTCTCTCTCCGACAGATAGTTTATCATAGGCTGAGACGGTATTCCCTTTGCGGAAAAATTCACAATGTAAGGCAGCGCATCTTTCTTTGAATTTATTCTGATTCCCTCAATTTTCTGAAGCCTGTCTGCAAAATCATCTCTCAGCAGTTTCATGCTTTCAAGATTTTTTTCAATCTCTGTCAGTTCCTCTGCCGCCGCGGCAAAACCGCAAATCGCAGGCATTGCCTCAGTACCTGAGCGCACTCCCTTTTCCTGCCCGCCGCCGTAAACAGGTGACACAATGTTCACACCTTTTCTGATATAAAGTGCTCCTGCACCCTTGGGGCCGTGGATTTTATGGGAGCTGATGCTCATTAAATCAACACCGAGCTTTTCTGTTTTTAGTGGCAGCTTTCCGAATCCCTGTACCGCATCACAGTGGATAAGGGCAGGGCTCTTTTTCATCATAACCGCCTTTTTAATAAGCTGAACAGGATTTATGCTTCCAAGCTCATTATTGACCAGCATAACGCTGACAAGTATTGTTTTCTCATCAAGTTCTTTTATTAAATCCTGAATATTTATGCTTCCGTTCTCCTGCATGGGAAGGCGTACCACATTAAAGCCTTTATTTTCAAGAGCTTTCATTGCGTTTTCAACGCTTGGATGCTCTGCTGAGGTTGTGATGATTTTGTTTCCTCTTCGTGACATTTTTTCGGCTGCACCGAAAATTGCGATATTATTACTCTCTGTTCCGCCTGAGGTAAAAAAAACCTCATCTTCACGGCATGAAAGGCAGCCGGCAATTATCCTTCTTGCATTGTCAAGCTCATCTTTTGCAAGAACTCCCAGATGGTGAATTGAAGAAGGGTTTCCCCAACGTTCATCAAGAATATATGCAATTTTTTTCTTCGCACTTTCGCACAAAGGGGTTGTCGCACTGTTATCGAGATAAATGCCCAAGGTCATGCTCCTCCATGATAAAATATTCAGATATATATTATATTACAAATCGTAAAAAGTTTCAATATAAATAAAGTTTTTTTAAAAGAAAAAACCACTGAAAAATTACTTTTCAGTGGTTTCATTGTTGTCATCTTTTTCAAAAAATTTATTGTAGAATAATGTTCCGACAAGGGATATTACAAGTGTTGATATAAACACGATTGCCGCAAGCTTTATATTTTTCTCACCAAGCGCCGCGCCGCACCAAGTAGAGGTAATAATTGACGGGATTCGTGCAATACCTGTGATAATCAGAAAATGAGAAATCTTTATCTTTGTTTTGCCGATAAAGTATGTTATCAGATCCTTGGGTGTGCCCGGAATAAGATAAATAAAAAACAGTGTTGTTTTCAGCTTTTTCTCATTCTGAAGGAATTTTATTTTATCAATTTTTTCTTGCGGTACAAAAAGATTTATGGCTTTCATACCGAAAAGCTTTGTAATGAGCAGAATTATAAAAGAACCGATTTCCGTACCCAGCATGCAGTAAAAAAGTCCTCCCCAGATGCCGTATACATAGCCCGAGCCGATTTCCAAAGGCTCTGCGGGAATAAACTTGACGACAGTCTGCAGTGCTCTTATTCCCACAAACACAACCTCGTCCCATTTGCCGAACTGCTCCAGCCATTCAAGGAATTTTGTGTTATCGGAGAACATTACATAAACCTGCTTGCCGATTGTAAGATAGAGGCTCAGCACAACTGCACCTAAAACCAGAAATCCCACAATTACCGAAATTCTTTTTGATTTCGTTGTTTTTAAAAATTTATCCATTTTTTATATCCTTATCAGCAAGAGCCTTGTATTGAAAATAAAACTCAGCAAGCTTGCCCTTGTATTTTGGCTTCCATGGTTTATCTGAACCATTATAGTGTATGACAGAAGTATTTTTCCTTACCCAATCAAGGTCGATTTTTCTTTCTCGCCTATAAACTTTTTCATCAAGATTAAAAACCTTCGTATCGAAGTAAACTGTCCTTGCACCGAACATTCCGTTGATAACATCCTGATCTGCAAGATAAAGCTTTTTCATGTTCTTTTCTATGTAATCAAAAATATCCTGTGTAGTGCAGAATTTTCTCAATTCTTTAAGATTGAACATGAGAACTCCCGCATTGACATATTGGGAATCTGCAGGCATATCGAGTCTTGTTTTGTTAAGATTTTCAAGGAATCCTGTTGTATGACCTGCACCTGCGATAACCGCATCCCCGAAAGACACATTATAAAGCTCTTTCATGCTTTTATTGATGACGATATCGGGGTCCATATAGAGAATTCTGTCAACATTTTCAGGTATAATATCAAGCACAAGAAGTCTGTAATAGGTTTCCTTTGAAATTCTTTTAAGAACAGGAGCATGCTCAAGCAAAGACGGGTCAACTGAAATAGGGTGAACCGTCGTTCTTGTCTTGTCAATGACCTTGTCAATAATACCGAAATCCTTTTCTGTCAGAGATGAATGAGCAACATAAAGATGTATTTCTGTTTCAGGTTCATTTATCATTATGGATTTCAACATTACACTCAGAGGGCCTATATATCCTGAATTTAATGTTACAAGAATATTCATTACATAACTTTCTTTCATAATTTTATACACAGATATAATACATTTTTTTACATTCAAAGTCAAGAAAAACAAAAAAAGTTAATAAAGGGCTCCATCAACAAATGTCGATGGAGCAAAAAATTTGTTTTTAATTGCCGAAAAGCATCATCATAAATCCTGCTGCAACTGCTGAACCGATAACACCTGCAACATTGGGTCCCATTGCGTGCATAAGAAGATAGTTTGTGGGATTGTATTTTCTGCCCACATCCTGTGAAACACGTGCTGCCATGGGAACTGCGGAAACACCTGCCGAGCCGATAAGGGGATTGATTTTGCCTTTTGTGATAACGCAAAGCACCTTACCGAGAAGAAGTCCGCCAACTGTTGAGAAACAGAATGCCAGAAGTCCCAGAACAATGATTTTGATTGTGTCCAGAGTCAGGAATGTTTCACCGTTTGCGGTAGCACCGACTGTAACACCCAGAAGGATCGTAACGATGTTTGTAAGAGCGTTCTGCGCTGTATCACTGAGTCTTTCAACAACACCGCATTCACGGAAGATGTTACCGAGCATAAGCATACCGATAAGGGGAGCCGTTGAAGGAATGAGAAGTGCGCAAAGAACAGTAACAACTACAGGGAAAATAATTTTCTCTGTCTTGCTGACTTTTCTGCCCTGTTCCATTTTGATTTCGCGCTCTTTTTTCGTTGTAAGAGCTTTCATAATAGGCGGCTGAATAATGGGAATAAGCGCCATATAAGAATACGCCGCAACGGAAATCGGAGCTAAAAGGTGAGGTGCCAGCTTCGATGCTGTAAAAATAGCCGTCGGACCGTCTGCACCGCCGATAATACCGATAGATGCTGCCTCTTCAGGAGTAAATCCGAGAGCAATTGCAATTGCAAAAGCAACGTAAATACCAAGCTGTGCTGCTGCACCTAAAAGAAGGCTTACAGGTCTTGAAAGCAGGGGACCGAAGTCTGTCATCGCACCAACGCCCATGAAGATAAGGCAGGGGAAAATACCGCTCTTAACGCCGGCATAAATAAGTCTGAGAACACCTGAGTCATACCAGTGTGCACCTTCAACGATTTCTACTTCACCTACGGACATAAGTCCCAGTGGGTCGTCCATAAGTCCTGCAAGAGGAAGGTTTGCAAGCATCATACCAAAAGCAATGGGAAGAAGGAGCATGGGCTCATATTTCTTCTTGATTGCAAGGTACATAAGCACGAATGAAACAAGAAGCATAACTGCAGGGCGCCATGTCAGTGCCGCGAAGCCTGAAGACTCCCAGATACCTTTTACAATTTCGATAATATTCATAGAAGGAGAACCTCCTTATCAGCCGATAACAGCAAGAACATCATCAGTATTAACAGTAGAGGTTTTCTGAACAAGGATCTGTTTTATTGTACCGTCACAGGGAGCAACGATATCGTTTTCCATTTTCATAGCTTCAAGAACAACAACAACGTCGCCTGCCTTAACAGCATCGCCAACGTTAACCTTAACGCCGAGAACTGTACCGGGCATGGGAGCGAGAACCTTCTCGCCCTCGCCTGCTGCTACGGGAGCTGCTGCAGGTGCGGGAGCCGCTGCGGGAGCAGGAGCTGCTACAGGTGCAGGTGCTGCAGCCTGTGCAGGAGCATCTGTTACGCTGAGAACGGTTGCCTCTGTTTCAGCAACTTCAACTTCATAATTTTTTCCGTTTAATGTAACTACATATTTCATTTTAATTACCTCATCAAATTATTAGTCAATTTTCTTAATTGATTTGAATGCAAGTCTCTCAAGAGGGATTCCGCTTTCATCGCTGACAATCGCCATGATGATTGCTGCCGATTTTTCATCAACATCAATAAGTTCGGGATCTTTCTTTACAACTGCAACAGGTGCTGCTGTCTGAGCAGGAGCTGCCGCTACCGCCGCAGGTGCAGGTGCTGCATTAGCCTCAGCCTTCATTTTTTTCTTTGTTGCTTTTGTAAGACCGTTAATTGCCTTTGATACTCCTGTAATACAGAAAGCAATAAGTGCCAATTCAACAATAACAACGATTATTCCTACAACACATACCATAAGCACATCTGATGTTTCCAATGCTTTGCCTGTTAATAAACCAAGTGTCTGACCTATCATCAATCAACCCTCCTGATTGAATACTTGACAGTATTCTCTTCTTTCTGCTGACGCTTATCGAAGAAAGCCTCTGCCTGTGCGGGGAAAGCAATGTAAGAAAGAACATCTTCATCGCTTCTCGCTTTATCACCAATCTCAGCCTTTGCTTTTTCAAAACCGGGCTCAAGAGTTTCTGCAAAACGGCCCTTGAGAGGCTGTTCATCGCCGAGAATAAGCTTCTGCACATTTTTATTTATTTTACCGGGTGCTTTACCGTATTCACCCTTAACATAGTTCTTGATTTCCTTTGAAACGTTCTTGTATCTTTCGCCTGCAAGTACGTTTGCAGTTGCCTGAACGCCAACCATCTGGCTCATGGGAGTAACGAGAGGGGGATAACCGAGATCTTCTCTTACTCTGGGAGTTTCAGCAAGAACTTCATCAAGCTTATCAAGTTTATTCTGAGCAGTAAGCTGTGCTACAAGGTTTGAAAGCATACCGCCGGGAATCTGATAATTAAGAGCATCTGTTGAGGTTGCGAGAACAACGGGATTAAGAAGACCTGATTTGAGAGTCTCTTCCCTGTAGGGCTTGAAGAAATCGTTGATTTTCTTAAGAGAATCCATATCGAGATCAACTTCGTAGCCCTGCTGCTTAAGAGCATAAGCCATTGTCTCTGTTGCAGGCTGAGCTGTACCGCCTGAGAAGCATGAAATTGCAGTGTCAATAACATCTGCACCTGCTTCAACAACCTTCTGAAGAGTGAGAGGACCGAGACCCGTTGTGCTGTGAGTGTGAACAATAACGGGAACCTTTACATTCTCTTTGAGAGCCTTTACAAGGTCATAGCCGTCCTGCGGTCCCATAATACCTGCCATATCCTTAACACAGATTGTCTGAACGCCCATTTTCTCCATTTTCTTAGCGAGCTTCACATAAGATTCAAGGTCATGAATAGGGCTGAGTGTGTAGCAGATTGTACCTGATGCGATGGCGCCGTTTTTAAGTGTTTCGTCAACTGCTACTTCGATATTTCTGATATCGTTAAGAGCATCAAAAATTCTGATAATGTCGATACCGTTTTCAACGCTCTTCTTTACGAACATTCTTACCACATCATCGGGATAATGCTTGTAGCCAAGAAGATTCTGACCTCTGAGAAGCATCTGAAGCTTTGTGTTAGGACAAGCTGCTTTGATCTTTCTCAGTCTTTCCCACGGGTCTTCGCTGAGATATCTCAGACATGAGTCAAATGTTGCACCGCCCCAGCACTCAAGCGAATAATAGCCGGCTTTATCAAGTTCGGGAAGGATACTCTCGAACTCTTTGAAAGGCATTCTTGTTGCGATGAGGGACTGGTTTGCGTCTCTTAAAATTGTTTCTGTAAACTGTACTTTCATCGTATAAAATCCTCCTTGGATTATGCAAAATCAGCATTTGGCTTTTTTGTAAAAAACCTTCTTCCCCATTTTACATTGATTATATGATATTCTAAATTTTACCAAAAATCAATACTTATTTTTATTTTCTCCCGAATATCTGAAAAAATGAATTTTATTTATCTCTTTTTTGTTTATTTTTTAACGAAGCCTTGACGGGAGACTTAACTTTCTGTAATATTGTAATATAAGGAAAGGGGATGCCACTATGGATTTCAAAACATTTTTAGAAAACGCCGCAAATGTTGTACCTTCAAAAAGACAGCTTGATTGGTTCGATACCGAATTTTACGGCTTTATACATTTCGGTGTTAACACGTTTACAAACAAGGAATGGGGCGACGGAACGGAAGACCCTTCAATTTTCAATCCCGAAAAATTTGATGCCGAAGAAATCATCAGAATTTTCAAGGATGCGGGAATGAAAGGTCTTGTTATTACTGCAAAACACCACGACGGATTCTGCCTGTGGCCCAGTAAATACACAGAACATTCAATCAAAAACAGCCCGTACAAAAACGGCAACGGTGATATAGTAAAAGAGCTTGCCGACGCATGTCACAAAAATAATTTCAAGTTTGGTTTTTATCTTTCTCCATGGGACAGAAATTCAAAATATTACGGCACAGACGAATATAATACTTACTATAAAAACCAGTTGACGGAGCTTCTTACAAATTACGGCGAGGTTTTCCATGTCTGGTTTGACGGAGCATGCGGAGAAGGTCCGAACGGCAAAAAGCAGGAATACGATTTTCCCGGTTATATTGAGCTTATCAGAAAATATCAGCCGAACGCTACAATTTTCAATGACCACGGTCCTGACGTGCGTTGGTGCGGAAACGAATCAGGCTCTTCGCGGCACAGCGAATGGGCAGTTGTGCCCCACGAGCTTGTTTTCAGAGCTGAAAAACAGACAGAAGGCTCTCCCATTGACAGCGGGTTGAATTACATTTACAATACAGACGGAGAATTAGGAACTCTGCAGAATATTATCCATTCAAAGGGGCTTGCTTTCTGCGGAAGCGAGGTTGACATGTCAATCCGTCCCGGCTGGTTTTACCACGCAGACGAAGAGCCCCATTCTCTTGACAGACTGTGGAGCACATACCTTAACACTGTAGGCGCTAACTGCTGTTTCCACCTGAATGTTCCGCCCACAAGAGAAGGTCTTATCGACGAAAGAGATGAAAAAAGGCTTCATGAGCTTGGCGAAAAAATCAGAAACGCTTTTGATGAAAACCTTGCTGAAAACTCTGAGTTTGAAGAGTTTGAAGAGGACAAAAGCACATACCACACAAGCTTTGATTTGAAATTTGACAAAGAAACTGAGTTTAACTGCATCGTTCTTGAAGAGGACATTTCGAAAGGTCAGAGGGTTGAAAACTTTGCAATATACAAGCAGAATAATTTCGGCAAATGGTCTCTCCAATTCTGCGAGGGAACTTGCATAGGTCACAAGAAAATCTGCGTCTTTGACACTGAAAAAGCTTCTCATATCAGAATCGTAATCGTTTCTGCAAGAGGAGAAGTTTACATAAAAAAGCCAGCGGTGTATAAAATTGATGAAAACTGATTCTAAAATTTTACTTTGTGCATTAAACTCAAAATTTATTCATTCCTGCCTTGCTGTTTACTCTCTGAAAAAATATGCAGTAAGCCATGGCTACGACAAAGAAAAAATCCTAATAAAAGAATTCACTATAAACGATACCCTCGATTATATTCTTGAAGGAATTTTTTCTGCAAAGGCAGATACTGTTGCATTCTCTGTTTATATATGGAATGTGGAATACGTGTCAAAGGTCTGTAAAATCCTGAAAAAGATTTCTCCCGAAACTGTAATTATTCTCGGCGGACCTGAGGTAAGCTATACTGAAAACCACCCCTTTTTTGATGAAAACAGTTTTGATTATATTCTCAGAGGGGAAGGAGAAAAAAGTTTTTATAGCTTAATCTCAACAGGAAGGGACACTGATGAGAAAATTTTGAATCTCGATGAAATCCCTTTCCCGTATGATGAAGAAAACATTCATCTTTTCGCAAACAGAATCGTTTACTACGAGTCGTCAAGAGGTTGTCCTTTTTCCTGCGCATACTGTCTGTCCTCTGCTGAAAAAGGTGTAAGATTTCTGAGCTTAAAGAGGGTAAAAAGTGACCTCGGATTTTTTGCAGAGCATGGTGTAAGGCAAGTTAAATTTGTTGACAGAACTTTCAACTGCGACAAAAAGAGAGCCTATGAAATCTGGGATTTTATCATAACGTATTTTCAATATCGCAACATGAATTTTCATTTTGAGATTGCTGCAGATTTGCTGGACGAAAAGCTTTTAAGCCTTCTGAGAAGTGCACCTGCGGGACTTATTCAGCTTGAGATAGGAATTCAGTCCACAAACGATAAAACTCTCGAAACAAGTTGCAGGAAAACCGACACACAAAAAGTACTTTCAAATATACAGAAACTTATAGAGCCTGAAAACATAAACATTCATACAGATTTAATTGCAGGACTGCCCGGAGAATCGCTTGATAACTTCAGAGAATCATTTAATGATGTTTACAAGCTTTATTCACATCAACTGCAATTAGGTTTTCTGAAAATCCTTCACGGAACCCGGATGGAAAACATTTCAAAAAATTTTGATTTTGTGTTCTCTCCTTACTCTCCTTATGAGATTTTGTCAAACAGAGATTTATCGCACAGTGATATTCTGTTCCTGAAAAAATTTGAAGATGTTTTTGAAAAAATTTATAACTCGCAGCGTTATATTTTATCACTGAAAGAGCTTGAAAAATATTTTAAAAATCCTTTTGAAATGTATGAGAAAATCACAGAATTTTTTGAGAGAAAAGCTCTCTCTTTTGTATCTGTTTCAACAAGAGAACTTTATAATATCCTTCACAGTTTTTATGAAGAAAAAATATTTTCTGATACAAAAACTTTTGACGAACTTCTTTTATGCGATTTTTATTTTTCGGAAAAATCTGAGCTTGTCCCCGAAAAGCTGAAATACCTTTTGCCTCCTCATAAAGCAATCGGAGAAAAATCATCTTATATTCTCCGCTCTTTAAATTTGCAGAGAGAAAAAGGTATAACGGTAAGATTTGTTGCGGATAAAATTTTCATTGTGAATTATTCGGTGAGAAACAAAATCAATTCCCGCTTTTCACACACATCTTATTCCTCCGAAACGCTTTCGATATAATAAGAATTCTCATCTTTTGCCAACGTTATAACAATACTTTTTTCAGCTTCGGGAAGCACTGTCTTTCCGGAGCTGTCTTGTTTGAAGCTTTCGCTCTTCAGACATCCCACTGTTAATTTTACTTTTTCCTTCTCCGCTTTTACACTCTCCAGAACAGGAGAATATTCGGGAGAAAATCCCATAGTAGGGATAATGTAGCATCCTGAATTTTTATCAAAAATTATTTCTCCTGAGGACAGATTTTCAAAACTGACCTTTTCCGAAAAAAGCATCCTTACCCTTTCCTCGACTTCATCTTTTTTTATACTCAGCTTGCCGTCGAATACCTCATATTTTTCTGTTTCTTCCGTGCAAAGAATTGACCATACTGCAAGACTTACAAGCATTTCGTTTTCAATTTCTTCACCCTTTTTATACGAAAAAAATCCGTTCATTACTATCGGATTATAGTAGGCTGAATAATCATCCACAGTTTTAAACACCTGAATATCCTCTGCTGCATAATTTATATTATCAGCTGTTCCGTCTTCCTTAAGAAAAAAAGAAACAAAAACCGAAAAAACAGCAATTAAAATCACAGGCAGAAAGTAAAAAATTTTCCGCCTGTTTTTTTCTTTTTTTCTGCTGTGTCTTTTTCTTTTATTTAAAACGACTGTAAATCCTATCATGCTTTAACTCCCGAAAAATAATCTCACTGTCCATGCCGATGCAACAAAGCTTGTAATATCGGCAATAAGTCCTGCAAAAACCGTATGTCGGCTTTTCTCGATTCCTACAGCGCCATAGTAAACCGTAATTGCATAAAAGGTAGTTTCTGTCGCTCCCATCATAACCGATGCGACTCTTCCCAGATACGAGTCGGGACCGTATTCTTTCAGAATCAGTTCATACATTGACAGTGCCCCGCCGCCTGAAATGGGATTCAGAACTGCAAGAGGCATAATTTCTTCAGGAATTCCCGTTACTCCGGAAAGAGGAGAAAGAAGCTTTACTATTATATCAAGACCGCCCGAAGCCTTTAACATTCCCACGGCAACTACAAGTCCTACGATTGACGGCAAGATATTTTTTACTGTTGTAAGTCCTTCCTTTGCTCCTTCAAGAAAACAATCAAATATTTTTACACCCTTCACAAGTCCGAATAATACTATTGCAGTAATTACAAGCGGCAGAACAACAGAGCCTAGAACTTTCATTTTGCCGCACCCCTTTTTCTGCCCAATCTCACGATGCCTCTGTTGCCGTTCATAACGCGTGAAAGTAGTTTTGCTGTGAAAACACCTGCTGTAAGTGACAGAAGGGTGCTGAGCCATGTTGCAGGCATGATTTCCATGGGACTTGCACTTCCGAACTGTGTGCGGAGAGTTGCAACTGTTGTGGGAATGAGTCTCATTGCGGCAGAATTCATGACAACAAAAACCACCATATCATCAGTAGCTCTGCTTTTGTCGGGATTTGCTTCCTGCATTCTTCTCATAGCTTCAAGACCCAAAGGCGTTGCCGCATTCCCCAATCCTAAGAGGTTTGCTGTTATATTCATGGACATCGCTTCTGCTGTTTTGGAATTTTTATCGACATTTTTATAAAGGATAGAAAATAACGGTGACAGCATTTTACTTATAACGCGTGTCAATTCTGACTTTTCTGCAATTTTCATAATACCGCCCCATAAGCACATCATTCCTGTCAGATTCAAAATTAGGCTTATGGCATCCTGTCCTGATGTTACGACGGAATCGGAAAGCGCCTGCATGTTTCCTGAAAATATTGCTGCAACGAAAGAAAAAACTACCATTGCTCCCCATATATAATTCATCATTTTTATCACCTGCCATTATGTATATTATTTTTTCCCTCTTTTATGACAGAAGAACTTTGTCAGAATTAATATAAAAACCTCGACCCGTTGACAATTATGCCATTTTGTGGTATTATTGCCATGTCATTCCGAGAATAAAGGAGGTAAATACAATGAAAACAGAAAGTGATTATTTTTACATCAGACAGATAGACCCTCAGGGCAGACTTGTTTTACCTAAAGAAATAAGAGACAGAATGGGAATCGTTGTAGGAACACCTCTTCGTCTTTCAATTGAGGGAACAAGCGTAGTTATGAAAATTGCATCTCCCTCCTGCTTTATCTGCGGAAAAACAGACAGTCTTATCGACCTTAAAGGAAAGCATATATGTACCTCCTGTCTTGGAAAACTGAATAAGAAAAAACAAATCGAAGAAGAAGAATAGAGAAATTCCCACATACAGTGACCTGTATGTGGGAGTTATTTTTTTGATTTGATTTTACCAAACAAAGTTTGTATATGTTTCTGTACTTGTTATATCCTTTGCCTGAACATCACCGATGATTGCGACGTTAGCTTTTGCGTCCGCTGCAGCAGAAATCTGTGCATAAGTTACTCTGCCTGTTGTTGAGTCTATCTTTGCATGAATGTAGCCGTCGTGGTACGTCATATCAACCGAGTTAAGACCGGGAACCATACTCGATGCACCTGCTGCATCAATAACAGAAACTGCTCTGCCGTATGAGCTTGCAGTACCCTTTGCAGGATTCTTTTCCGTACCGAGCTTAATCATAATCTCGTATGTTGTACCGTTAACCTTAATTGTGGCATCTGCAACATCCTGAGGACGAAGCTTACAAGACCATTCAAAGCCTGCTGCAGGAAAATCGTCTTTGTTATCTTCACCCTTTTCCATTTTTGTTGTCTGGTCTTTCTGGAAAATGGAAACAAGCCATGAGGGAAGACCCTCAACATCGCCCTTAACTTCCATGAACGAGTGCTTTGTGTAGCCTGCTTTTTCAGACTTTACCTTGTCAAGAGCTTTAGCACAGTAATCAATGATTTCTGCCTTTGTCTGGGGCACGGATGAAGTTGCTTTCTTTGTTGTAGCTTCAGTCTTTGCTTCTTCTTTTTTACTTGTTGTTTTTTCTTCCTTAGTTACAACTTCAGTAACAATCTCGGTATTACCTTCTTCGTCTGTTACAACCTCAGTAATAACTTCTGTTTCTTCTTCGCCCTCAATTGCTTCCTCTGTTACCTCTTCAGCATTGACGGGAGCTTCTGTTGTAATTTCAGGAATTGTTGTTTCTTCTTCATCATTTGAACCGCATGCAGCAAATGAGAAAAGCATTGCCATTGCCATAAGAATTGCTAAAAGTTTTTTCATTTTTTAACCTCACTTTATTTTATTGTTACCATAGCTGCAGCATCTCTGAGGTCGATTGTCTGTCCTGTAGATACAATTGAATCTGTTGTAATTTTATCAGATGTTGTTGTTCTGCCTACATACAATATACCCTGAGGATCGCTTGCAGTTTTGATAAAATCCTCACTAAGGAAAATTCTTGCGCTTGTATTGCTTACATTTTCCTTTACCTTCAGTTTAAAGGTAACTATTGTTTCCTCGCTGTCAAGCATTGTAACAACTGTACCCTGTGAGGGAGCTGCTACCCACGTTGCAAAAGCAATTTTATATCTCGACTTTGCAAGCGTACTTGTCCAGTAATCCTTATTTGAATTCTTCGTATACATGTTGTCGGGAGATTTCCAGTTGCCGTTTGTTGTGTATGCGTTATCCTTCAGCGTTCCCGTAAAGTTAAGGTAAGACGAAAGACTGTTTTCGCTTGTTCCCACAAGCTCAAAAGCACTCGCATCATAAATTACCGGCAATGAAATTGCAACAATATTATAGTTTGTCTTAAGTTTTACGCTGACAGTAATTACATCTCCTGCCTTCGCCTCAGATTTGTCCGTAGTGATTGCAAAATCCGCAACATACTTGCTTTCGCTTGAGGGATCGGTTGGCTTTGTTGTGGCAGAAGCAGAGTTATTTGTTGTTTTCTGAGTCACGTTCTGTGAAGTGTCCTTTTTGGTCGTAGTTTCGTTCTTTGATGAAGTTGTTATCTGTGTCGGCAGATCACCGGGTTTGATAGTTGTAATTTCAGGCTGTTTTCCGGAGCTGACAACTATTGTAACTACTGTATCTGCAGTAATTTTTTCACCCTTGGGAACACTCTGAGAAATTACGATTCCTGCAGAAACCTTATCATCATATTTTTGCTTGACTGTAACTCTCAATCCTAATTTTTCAAGTGTTGTCTTTGCCTCAGCTCTTGAAGAATAAACAACATCCGGCATTATAATCTCAGTTTCGCTTGCCTTTCCGCGGCTTACAACAACCTCAACCGTTGTATATTCCTTTGCCTCGGAATCAGCCTCAGGATTCTGTGAAATTATTGCACCTTTCCCGACAGTTGAACTGAATTTTTCTTCGGTAATTTTCAGATAAAGCTTGCCGTCGAAAATCTTCTTGGCTTCATCAGGCGTTTTACCGACAACTGACGGAACACTGATTAACTTTTCGGATTCTTTTTTATCATTTTTGCTGACCGTAATTGTAATCGTTGAGCCGGTCTGACCTTTGCCGGAATGGCTTTGAGATATTACCGTACCGCCTGCATATTCGTCAGAATCCTCTTCAACTATTTCAACCTTAAAGCCTGCATTCTGCAAAGCATCAATCGCTAAATCCTTGTCGAAATTTTCAACCTCGGGAATTGTTACTTCAACAGACTTTTCACTGACAGTAACATTTACTATTCCGTCCTTTTCAATTTTTTCTCCGCTTTCCGGAGATTGCTTAAGTACAGTATTCTCGTCTACGGAATCGTCAATTACTCTGTCCTCTACGCAAACAGAAAGACCTGCTTCCTCTATAATTTTCTGAGCTTCTTCAAGGCTCATATTTGTTATGTCAGGAACCTTCACGGTGTCGCCGCCGATAACACCTGTTGCAAAAAGCACAATAGCTGCCACTATTGCAATTACCGCTACAATAACAGGTCCCAACCATTTTTTAAAAGATTTTTCCATGGTTTTCTCCTTTCATTTTGTAATGAGATTATATCAGAGATAAATAATTTTTACAACGAAAAAATTTTCCTTTTAAATGACTCCCCTGCGATAAAGACCGCGGGTGAATTTGCCCTCATATTTTTTTCCTGACAAATACATACCGAGAATATTTTTACATTCCTCTCTGCTTTCCTTTGTAAACTTCAAAACACAAAAATCTATGTTTTCAAAATCTCTTATTTCATCAAATATGCAAAGAGGGACACTGTTTAAAATTTCACTTGTTCCCGATGAACAATCAACAGGAAATTCAATACCTTTTCTGTCGGTTAATTTTCCTTTTCCGCCGCACTTATTACACGAGGTGACATTTTTAACGGGACAGTTTCTCGTCAGCATCAGTGGAAGGTGCCCGTAACATATAATTCCCGTTCTTGCATCACCTTTTATTTTATTTATCTGAGAAAAAGTCATTTCCGCTGACAAAACAGCTTCATCGGCAAAATATTTTTTCCACTCATCAAGGCTGTAACTGTTGAAAATATTTGAACCGAACGATGCAGTAATTTTACCGCCGATTTCTTTTGCGATTACGGCACAGTCAAGAGTGGGACAGAAAAACCTTTCAACACCCGATGCAAAAAGAATCTTACTTTTCTCCCTTGCTTTTTCAGAGTGAGTAAAAATCCCTCTCGGCATTTCGGCACAAACTTTTTTGCCTTCTTTCAAAAGCTTTTCAAAAACTTTTTCATCTGTTTTAAGCGGAAGAACGATTGTAAATTTTCCGGAAAGCTTTTCGGGAATCTGCTCTGCATTTCTGAAAAACAGATATGTTTTCTGAACTTTACACTTTGATTTTTTATTCAAAAAAGTTTCAGATTTTTCCTCTTCTTTTCTGAATTTTTCAGGAGTATTTTTCCTGAGAATTTCCGATGAAATCTTTTCGATTACCTCGCGTCTTAATTTGTTGATTGCGGAAAGGGGAACGGAGAGTCCGTTTTCGATGTCCGCATCAATTTTCTCTGAAAAAAACTGAGTGCCTCCTAATTTTGAAAGCTGCTCTTTTATGTCATCTTCTGTAATTTCTCTTTTTATTGCTTTTTCCGCTACACATTCCGAAACTGCTTCTGCTTTAATTTTTTCACATTCCGCCTCAAGAAAAAGCGGTTCATTTTCTCTCATTTTAAATCGGAAAGACACAGAAATTTTCGGTATCTCTTTTTCATATAGCTTTGAAAGAGAATCAAGCACATCCTTTGCCGCCGTTACATCTTCCTTACCCCTTGTACCGAACATCTCCTTACCTCTTTCGTCAAGGTAATATCCGTCAGTAAAACCTGAACGGGAGAAAACAGCACGCAGAGCCTTCTCGATTTCCTCATCTTTTTTATGTAGCAGAGAGTTCCTGCATGAGCTTACTGCCGCCGCAACATATTCAGGCCGTTTCATTCTGCCTTCGATTTTAAAAGATGTAACTCCCATTTCCTCAAGCTCGCTGAGATAGGGAACAAGAGAATTATCCTTGAGGCTCAGGTGGCAGCTTCCGCTTTTATCCGCACTGAAAGGAAGTCTGCAGGGCTGGGCACAAAGACCTCTGTTTCCGCTTCGTGAACCAAGCATCGCACTCATATAGCATTGACCTGAAACAGACATGCAAAGTGCGCCATGTACAAAAACTTCAAGCTCTGCATCTGTGTTTTCACTTAAAAATTTAATTTCATTTTTAGTAAGCTCACGGGGAACAACTACTCTTGAAAAGCCGAGACCTTCAAGAAATTTTATTCCTTCAACAGTCTGCACAGTCATCTGAGTTGATGCGTGAAGATGAGCGGCAGGTGCCAGATTTTTGATTCTTTGAACAAGGGACAAATCCTGTATAATAAATGCATCTATCCCGATTTCTCCGCAGAAAGAAACAAGCTCCTCCGCTTCAGTCATTTCATCATCAGAAATCAGTGTGTTGAGGGTCAAATAAACCTTAACATTTCTCTCGTGGCAGTATCTGACGGCTTCTCTGAGAGCATCTTTTCCGAAATTTTGTGCGTTTCCTCTTGCATTAAAATTTTCGGCGCCAAGATATACCGCATCTGCACCGCATCTGACTGCAGCTTTCAGCGACTCAAAGGAGCCTGCAGGAGCTAAGATCTCACTCATCTTTCTTGCCCGCTTTATTTTTAAGCTTTTCAATTTCCGCTTTAAGTTTTTCGTTTTCTTTTCTCACAAGCTCAAAATTCAGCTTTGAATCCTCAGCATCTGCAAGATAATCTGAAATCTGTGAACGGAGAAGCTCAATACTTTTTTCTGCCTTTTTGGCATCATCAGCATATTCAAGAGCTGCAAGCACTGCTGCCTGAGCAAAAGTTACTCTCTTGCTGGCAGAAAGTATTCCGCGCATTTTGGAATCTATGCCGTCACCCAGTTCTTTGACATAAGCAATCGTATTATCTGTGGCAATCGGAAAATCCTGGTCACAAATATGCAGAACTACTCTGTTTCTTTTCATATCCTTCAACTCTTTCCCTTTATAAATTTTCTTTCTATAGTATTATACTATATATTTTGCACAGAATAAAGAGGTAAAATATATTTTTAAAAAATTCCCACATTTTTTAATTTTTTAAATATAGTTATATTAATATTGCTGTTACTATTGAAATTTCTTCAATTTTAGTGTAAAATATACAACACAAAGCTTTAAAAAGTCACTTTTTAAATAAATTTTTGGAGGAATAGTATGAAATATTCACTTACAAAGAAGCAAGCGCAGGAGCTTATCACCACAAATCTTTCTCACTATTTCGGTGTATCTCCCGAGGATGCCACATACGAACAGTTTTATAAGGCTGTTGCGATGATAGTAAGAGAGATGATGCGCGACGGAAGAAAGGAATTCGAGGAAGTTGCAGATAAGGCAAATTCCAAGAGAATCTACTATCTTTCAATGGAATTCCTCATGGGACGCTCTCTTAAGAATTCGCTTTACAACCTGAATCTTACAAAAACTTTCACATCTGCACTTAAGGATTTCGGTATTGTTATAGATAAGCTTTACGATTGTGAGCCTGATGCAGGTCTCGGCAACGGCGGTCTCGGCAGACTTGCTGCTTGTTACCTCGACGGACTTGCAACTCAGGGCTATCCTGCAATGGGATATTCAATTCTCTATGAGTTCGGTATTTTCAGACAGCTTATCGTTGACGGCTGTCAGCATGAAATTCCTGATAACTGGCTTCCCGGCGGTGAAGTGTGGCTGTCTAAAAAAGACAACCAGTCTGTAGAAATTACTTTCGGCGGAGATGTTGTTGATACATGGGACGATAAATACCATCATGTTGAAATCGTAAATCCCACAAGAATCACGGCTGTTCCTTATGACATGTACGTTGCAGGTAAAGACGGCAAGGGCATCAGTGTTCTTCGTCTCTGGTCTGCAAAAGCACCCGGCATCAACATGCAGGAATTCAACAACGGTAATTACCTTCAGGCTGTTGAGGAAAATGCTATGGCTGAGGTTATAAGCAAGGTTCTTTATCCCGAGGATAAACATCCCGAGGGCAAAAGCCTTCGTCTTAAGCAGCAGTATTTCTTTGTATCCGCATCAATTCAGGATATTATCAGCCGTCATTTAAGAAAATACGGTTCACTTGACAATCTTCACGAAAAAGTTGCAGTTCATATCAACGATACACACCCCACACTTGCAATTCCTGAAATCATGCGTATTCTCCTTGACGAGTGTGGTTACGGCTGGGACGATGCATGGAACATCGTTACAAAAACCGTGGCTTACACAAACCATACAGTTATGAAAGAGGCTCTTGAATGCTGGCCCGTAGGTCTCTTCAGAATGCTTCTTCCCAGAATTTATCAGATCGTAAAAGAAATCGACAACCGTTTCCGCTCTTATGTATGGAACTCAACAGGGGATGCAAACAAGGTTGAAGAAATGGCGGTGGTTTCGGGTGACGAATCAGTTGTACGCATGGCAAACCTTTGCGTTGCCGCAAGCCACAGCGTAAACGGTGTATCATCGCTTCACAGCCAGATTCTCAAAGATACTGTTTTCAACAGCTTCTACAATATTACTCCCGATAAATTCAAGAATGTAACAAACGGTATCGCTCACAGACGTTGGCTCTGTCAGTCAAACCCCAGACTCTGTTCACTTCTTGATAACCTTATCGGCGACGGTTATGTTCTCGACGGAAATGAGCTTGAAAAATTGAGAAAATATTCAGACGATTCTTCCGTGCTTGAAGAACTTTCAAAAATCAAGACTGCAAACAAAGCCGATTTTGCAAAGCTTATCAAACAGACAAACGGAATTATTGTTGACCCCGATTCTGTTTTCGATGTGCAGGTAAAACGTCTGCATGAATATAAACGTCAGCATCTTAATGCTTTCAACATTCTCTCAAGATACCTTGCAATCAAAGCAAACCCGAGTGGTAACTGGGTACCGAGAACTTATATCTTCGGCGCAAAGGCAGCTCCCGGTTACGATATGGCGAAAAAGATTATTACTTTCATCCATGCACTTGCTGACATGATTAACAACGACCGGTCAATAAACGGACTCCTCAAAGTTGTTTACATGCAGGAATACAACGTAACAATGGCTGAAAGACTTATGCCTGCTGCAGATATCAGTGAACAGATTTCACTTTGCGGCACAGAGGCAAGCGGTACAGGTAACATGAAGCTGATGATAAACGGTGCAATTACAATGGGTACTCTTGACGGCGCAAATGTTGAAATCAATCAAGCTGTAGGCGATGAAAACATGTTCCTGTTCGGCATGAGAACCGAACAGGTAAGAAAACTTCAGAAGGAAGGCTATGTTCCCATGAATTACTATGAGAATAACGCTGAACTTCACGCATTAATCGACTATATCCTTGGCGGCATTAACGGAAAGAAATTCCCTGAAATAGCTGCAACTATTCTCCACCATGACCCATATATGGTACTTGCGGATTTCGCTGACTACTCAAAAGCACAGAAACTTTCAGATGAAGTATGGCAGGACAGAGAAAAGTGGAACAGAATGTCACTTGAAAACATTGCAGGAGCAGGTGTTTTCGCAGCAGACAGAGCAATCAACGAATATGCTAAAAATATCTGGAACGCACACAGTGCATTTTAATTTTTAATTAAACCTAAAAGCCGAGGTCAAATTAACGACCTTGGCTTTTTGTTTTGTCAAGAGGTAGACATCGGAAGCTTTTTGTGGTATCATATTATAGTAAAAAGGAGGGAATCTGATGAAAAATAAATACTCTTCTGTAAAACCCATCGCCTTCTTTCTTGCGGTAATTTCCATGATGTTTGTTCTCACTTCCTGTGAATACAAACCCGAACCGCCTGAAGAGGATGCATTTTCGCTTGTGATGGATTTTGCGCAGACAACAGTAAAGGTTGGAGAAAAAGTTACTTACAGAGCTATCCTCCAAAACGCAGAGCACGAAAGCTATACTTTGCATCACACACTGAAACCGATTTATATTTCTGTTGTGAAAAGCGAAGACTTCAGCGATGAGAAGATAGTGTTCGCTTCTAAGGCAGAAAGCAAAATTGCCCCTCACGGTCAGATTGAAGAATTCTGCGAATTCCAACCAACTGAAAAAGGTGAGTATATTCTCCACGCTTTCACTGATTTTTCAATAGAAGGTAAAGAAACAACAAAAGATTATGAATACGAATGTGAAAAAATTATAATTACTGTAGTATAAATTTGAAAGAAGGAAGTAAAAATGATTTACAAATTAAGTACAATCGTACCCAACGAAAAATTGGTTTGGGTTTTATTGATTTTATTTTCATTTGTCAGCGTGTTTGCATTGCTTAAAATTTTCAGAAACAAGCTTCCTGCTGACCAAGGCAGAGATTTTGCTTTCAACGGAAAGCTTTCCCGTGGCAAAGCAAGAGGCGCAGGCATTATCTTCATTATATGCTTTATCGTAACATCGCTGTTGTTCATTTCCGCAGCACCCGAATATCTGGCATATTATGCTTTAATTTTTGCAGGCATGCTGTCAGGCTATCTTGATGACAGAGCAGATAAACCTTGGGGTGAGTACAAGAAAGGTATTATCGACCTTGTTATTTCTTTCCTGCTTGCTCTTACATTTGCCAACTTCAATCCCGAACTTCTTAAGGTTGATTTCTTCTTTGCAGATTTCAACGTAAACAAATGGATTTTCATAGCCATAGCAACAATTTTCTTCTGGCTTATGATTAACGCCACAAACTGCACAGACGGAATTGACGGCTTCTGCGGTTCACTCTCAATCAACTCTATGATTTCAATTCTCATTCTCGGTGCAATCTGCGGAATGGATGAAATTCATGCAAAAACAGTTGTTGCAATGATTTTTGCAATTGCAGCTTACCTCTGGTTCAATGCGGAACCCAGCACAATTCTCATGGGTGACGCAGGCTCCCGTGCAATCGGTCTTTTCCTCGGTCTTTCAATTCTTAAAACAGGAAATATGATTCTTGCCATTCCCGTATGCTTTCTCATTCTCCTTGACGGACTTATCGGAATCTTCAAAATCATTCTTATCAGATTCCTTAAAATCAACGCACTCAAAAACATCAGAACACCGCTCCATGACCATTTCAGAAAAAACAAAGGTTGGTCAAATACACAGGTGATTTTCAGATTCAACATGATTCAGGCACTCATTTCAGTTGTGGCGATTATATTGATAAAGTAAATAGATCTAAAAAATATAGCAGTCCTCGCGAAAATAAGAACTGCTATATTTTTATTGCTTAACTTCAAATTTGTTTCCGCAATTTTGACATATACCAACGGTTTTATTTTTGAACTTTGTCTTACCGGTTTCTTTCCTCTTACCAACAAGCAACCACAAACCACAGGTACAAATAATAAGACAAGCTCGACCTATACTCCACAGGCAACCCATTCCTTTTCCTCTGGTTTTTGCAGAAGTCTGCTCAACAGTAACAACAACGTTTTCGCTTCCACATTTTGGACATACCATAATTAATTCCTCCTCGATTTTTCTAAATTATATCATAAACAAAAACAAATTGCAATACATTTGTTATGCATACGATAAATATTTTTGCATATAAAATAGTAATATGAGGTGATCGTATGCGAAAATTTAAAATACCTTCTGTTCCACCAACAACCAACAAATGTATTCGTTTTCCAAATGATGTTATAGAACAGGTGGAAGATTCAATAAAGGGAACTAATTGTACATTTACCGCTTTTGTAATAGAAGCTGTACGTGTAGCTTTGGAAAATTTGCAAGAAGAAAATGAGCAATAAAAAATCCCGTATCTCTCGATACGGGATTTTCGTTAATAAGTATAAACTTATTTGAGTTCAACTTTTGCGCCAACTTCTTCAAGCTTTGCTTTTGCAGCTTCAGCATCTTCCTTAGATACTGCTTCTTTAAGAGTTTTGGGAGCGCCGTCAACGATAGCTTTTGCTTCAGCAAGTCCAAGACCTGTGATTTCACGAACAGCCTTGATAACCTTAATCTTTTCTGCGCCAACTTCAGCGAGAACAACGTCAAATTCTGTTTTCTCTTCTGCTGCTGCAGCTTCACCTGCTGCGGGAGCTGCTACTGCTACTGCAGCTGCTGCTGATACGCCGAATTCTTCTTCTACTGCTTTAACGAGTTCTGAGAGCTCGAGAACTGTGAGAACTTTGAGTTCTTCAATAATTGCATTGATTTTATCTGATGCCATTTTAAATTTCCTCCAATTAATATAATATAGTAATAAATTTTGTTTTTTCTCTTTGAGAGATTTTAATTATTCAGCAGCTTCTTCTGCTGCGGGAGCTTCGCCTTCACCCTGCTTGTCGACAATAGCCTGTACAGCGCGAGCGAAAGAAGCGATGGGAGCATTGAAAACATTGCAAACAGTAGCAAGCAATACTTCTCTTGAGGGAAGCTTTGCAAGGCTGTCGATTTTTTCAAGGCTGATAACTTCACCATCGAGGTAACCTGACTTGATGTTGAACTTTTCCTTATCCTTTGCAGCATATTTGCTGAGGATTCTTGCAGCAGCAACATAGTCGTCCTTACATGTAGCAATAGCAGTTGTGCCTTCGAGACACTCTGACATTGACTCAATGCTTGTACCCTGAATAGCGAGCTTGAGAAGTGTGTTCTTTACAACGGTGTACTTAACACCTGCTTCTCTGAGTTCTTTACGAAGCTGTGTATCGTCAGCAACATTGATACCTCTGTAGTCAACGACAACACCTGTGCATGATTCAGCGATTTCAGCTGAAAGATCGGCAACGAGCTTCTTCTTCTGTTCTAATACAGCAACACTTGGCATCCGAGATTTCACCTCCTGAAAGATTATTATATATCTGAGAGCCAAGGATTTTGGTAAAAATAAACCCTTTCCCGAAAGACGGGAAAGGGACATAAATACTCAAAAAGAGTTTTGTTCCTTACCTGGGCAGGCGTTCTTCACATTATACCCTTGCGGGAACCTGCTGTCTTCGGCTCAGATGACATATTGAATTTTACAACAAATAAACTTATTTGTCAACAGTCCGGTTCAAAAATTAACCAAGCTTTGCAGGGTTGATTTTTACACCGGGGCCCATTGTTGAAGCAAGAGCGCATGAACGGATGTACTGACCCTTTGCTGCTTCGGGCTTTGCCTTAACGATAGCACCAAGGAGAACGTCAAAGTTTTCCTTAAGCTTTTCAGCACCGAAAGATGCTTTACCGATGGGGCAGTGGATGATGTTTGTCTTATCAAGACGGTACTCAATCTTACCGGCTTTAGCTTCGTTAACAGCCTTAGCTACGTCAGGAGTAACTGTACCTGCCTTGGGGCTGGGCATAAGACCACGGGGGCCGAGCACCTTACCAAGACGGCCAACAAGACCCATCATGTTGGGTGTTGCGATAGCAACGTCGAAATCCATGAAGCCTTCGCCCTGGATTTTTGCTACGAGGTCTTCAGCACCTACTACTTCAGCGCCTGCTGCCTCAGCAGCTGCAGCGTCATCGCCTTTAGCGAAAACAGCTATGCGAACTGTTTTACCTGTACCGTTGGGGAGAACAACAGCGCCTCTGACCTGCTGGTCAGCGTGACGTGAGTCAACACCAAGACGTACGTGTACTTCAACAGTTTCATCAAATTTAGCAGTTGCAGTCTTAACAGCGATGTCAAGAGCTTCTTCTACTTCATAAAGTTTTGTTCTGTCGATCAGTTTTGCACTGTCAACATATTTTTTTCCGTGTTTCATAACTTACCTCCCAATAGTGGTTAAATCGGATTTTTCCTCCCACGGGGGAGCATTAATCTACTACTGTTACGCCCATTGAACGTGCTGTACCGGCAATCATGCTTGCTGCTGTTTCAACACTTGATGCGTTCAAGTCAGGCATTTTCTGCTCTGCGATCTTCTGGATCTGTTCTTTTGTGATTGTTGCAACCTTTGTCTTATTCGGTACACCTGATCCGCTCTCGATACCGCAAGCCTTTTTGATAAGAACTGCAGCAGGGGGAGTCTTTGTAACGAATGAGAATGTACGGTCTGCGTACACTGTGATTACAACCGGAATGATAAGTCCCATATCGTTCTTTGTTCTTTCATTGAACTCCTTAGTGAAAGCCATGATATTAACACCATGCTGACCAAGAGCAGGACCAACCGGCGGAGCCGGTGTTGCTTTTCCGGCAGGAATCTGAAGCTTAATAAAGCCTACTACCTTCTGAGCCATTTTTTGCACCTCCAAAATTATGTGGTATTGCGGGGCGATTAGATAAAATTTTCGCTCCTCCCACGTCGGACACAGTCAAAGTGTCCTGTGCATAATTCAACGGGTTTACCCCGTAAATTATCAAAATCAGTCTTCAGTAACTTCAACCTGGTCAAGTTCCATTTCAACCAGTGTTTCTTTACCGAACAATGCGGAAACAACAACCTTAACAACATTGTTGTCAACGTCGATTTCCTGAACGACGCCCGAATAACCCTCGAAGAGACCGTCCACGATATTAACGAGATCGCCGACCTTGTACTTAACTTCGATAACGTGTTTTTCTACGCCGAATTTGTGCACCTCATCGTTCGAGAGAGGTGTGGGCTTGCTATCAGGGCCTACAAAGCCCGTAACGCCTCTTGTGTGGCGGATAACAAACCATGAATCGTCAGACATTGAGGGCTGGTCATCATCATCATAGGTAACTGCAACCTTTACGAAAACATAGCCGGGGAAAATCTTACGCTCAGTTGTTTTTTCAACCTTTACGTTTTCCTCAACGAGCTTTTCTTCACCGTCAACATCTTTTTTGACTTTTTTCTTTGCAGTTGTGATTTCCGTAACTGTCTCCATGGGAATCTTGACTTCAAGAATCTGGTCGTGCATTTTACGGTTTTCAACAACCTTTTCAATGTTTGTTGCTACTTTGTTCTCGTAGCCTGAATAGGTATGAACTACATACCATTTTGCATCAGCGGGCATGTATTCTCCTCCAATCAAAGAGAACTGAACAGATTAGCTGCTTCGCTTGAAGCAGATTTTCCGTATTTTTCCGCAAGTTCCATAACTCCGTCAACACCAAGTGACAAGAGCCAGTCAACAATCCAGATACCCGCACCGATAACAAGTACGGCAAGGAGAACTACGCCTGTGCTTTTGATAACCTCTTTAGCTCCGGGCCAGACGATTTTCTTTGTTTCGCCTTTGAAGTCTTTGATGAAGCCTTTGATTGCCTTGCCCATGCGGACAAAGATGTTGCCTTTTTTAGCTTTAGGAGCTTTGTCCTTAACTTTCTTGGCTTTTTCAACCTTTGCGACAGCTTCAGACTTTTCGTTCTTTGACATCTTACTACCTCCCGCTTATTTTGTTTCGCGGTGGAGAGTGTGTTTCTTGCAGAATCTGCAGTACTTGTTCATCTCCAACCTGTCCGGGGTGTTCTTCTTGTTTTTCATTGTGTTGTAGTTGCGCTGTTTACATTCAGTGCAAGCAAGTGTGATTTTTACTCTCATGACGGCACCTCCATTTTACCGGATATAAGAATTAGCCTCCCTCACAAAAGGGCACAAAAAAATAACCCTCTTTCAGAGGTGCAATAATCATATCATAAATATCAAGATAAGTCAAGCAATTTTGCAACTTTTTTTATTATTTTTATAAATCATCTGCATCTTGTTCCGGAACATCATCATGGGCACTATATGGTGTGCCTCTGTAGCTTCCGAGAACGTCGATAGGATTCTGTGTAGAGTTAACTGCCCACACATTTATCATACTTTCAATTATATCTTTATTTTTTCTTCTGTTTTTTGCGTTTTCTTTTTCCATATCAATACCTCCGTAGGCAGACGGGAATCGAACCTGTCACGCCTGACAAATGAGAATTTTCCTCTGAGATGCCGTCGGTATTAATATTCCATTTTATTTCTCTTCAATTCCTTTTTTACGCTTTTTGACAACAGTATAAATAAGGAAAGCCACAATTGCTGCAGGAATTGCAACGATAATGAGCTTGATAATCAGTTCCTTCGGTATATACTTATATATACTGTCGCCTATAATAGTGAAAAGAAGAACTCTCGGATAAATTCCAAGAATCGAAATTAAAAGATACGGGAAAAATTTATAATTTGATGAACCAAGGAAAAGGCTTGTGAAATCTATGGGAAATGCGGGAACAACACGTGCAACAAATAAAAATGAATTTTTAGTTTTTGTTTTCATGTTCAGAAGCTTTTTTCCGCCCTTGTTTTTTTCAAGAAGCTTTGATACATATTCACCGCCGAGAAATCTTCCGAGAAAATAAGTAATTGTTACTTCTGTTACAAGACCTATAAGATTGAGAACAAGAGCCGTGCCTGTGTCAAAAGAAATTCCCACAGAAACATAAATCATCATGGCGGGAACAACAAAAACAACACTTTTAAGTGCATACACGCCGATAACCGCAAGATAGGCATACCACGCAACACCTATCGAACCGACAAGCACACGAAGGTCAAGGTTTTTAAGTGTGTCATAATTTACAATTACTGCCGCAAAAATTGCCAGTGCAACAGCTACACGCATACTTACAGATAAAATTTCTTTTGTCTTATTCTTCATATTATCCCCCGAATAAGTTAATACTGAAAAAGTATATATTATTTTTCAGACGATTTCAAGTTTATTTACAACTTTTCCATAGACATTTTAAAAAAGTTGTGATACAATAATGTGGTATATTTGTAAAAGGAGGTAGACTTATGACATTTCGCGAAAAAAGTGAGCGTGCCGCAGTTGGCAAAGCTCTTGATATGCTTCTCGGATATGTAAAGAAAGATCCCGATGCAAACATCGGAAAGCTGGTTGATTTTGCGGAAAAGTATGTAGGTTCTATTTTCCCCAGTAAGAATTTTGACGCTATGCGTAAAGGTGCGCAGAATCCCGACAACATCTGGGTTCGTCTTACAAAATCTATTATAAACGATACTGATAAAAATATTGTCAGAAAAATGCTCCTTGCCTTCGGTCTGGGTGCTGGTGTGCACGGAACGAAGAAGGTAAGGGAAAACAGAGAAAAATTAAAATGCAATATTCCCTGGCTTATTCTCATGGACCCTACATCTGCATGCAACAAAAACTGTAAGGGTTGCTGGGCAGCGGAATACGGCCATCAGCAGAGTCTGACTTATGATGAAATGAACAGCGTGGTCAATCAGGCAAAAGAACTCGGCACTCACCTTTTCATGTTCACGGGCGGCGAGCCGCTTATCAGAAAAAATGATATTGTTAAGCTCTGTAATGAACACCCCGATTGTGTTTTCCTTGCATTTACAAATGCAACGCTGATTGATGATGATTTCTGTATAGCAATAAAAGAAGCGGGCAACTTTGTTCCTGTTGCAAGTATTGAGGGCACGGAAGAAAGCAACGATGACAGAAGAGGCGAGGGCAGTTATCAGACAACTGTTGAGGCTATGAGGCTTCTTAAAAAACACGGCATTTTCTTCGGAATGTCGGTTTGTTACACAAGCAAAAATGTTGACTTTGTAACAAGCGATGAATTTATCGACAAGATGATTGACCTCGGCGTTAAAATCGGCATGTATTTCAACTATATGCCTGTTGGTAAAGATGCTGTGCCTGAGCTTATTCCCACTCCCGACCAGAGAAAGCACATGTACCACTGGCTGAGAAAAATGAGGAACTCAGAAACAGGTAAACCGATTTTTGTTTTCGACTTCCAGGATGACGGCGAATATGTGGGCGGATGTATTGCAGGCGGAAGAAACTATTTCCACATCAACTCTGCAGGTGACATGGAGCCTTGCGTATTCATTCATTATTCTGACTCAAACATCAGAACTCATACAATTCTTGAGGCACTTAAAAATCCGCTTTTCCAGGCATATTACAAAAATCAGCCTTTCAATGACAACCATTTAAGACCTTGCCCCATGCTTGAAAATCCCGATTGTCTGAGAAAGATTATTAAAGACACAGGCGCAAAATCAACAGATCTGATTTCACCTGAGGATGTAGACACGCTCTGCTCACGCTGTGATAAATTTGCAGCTGCATGGAAAGACGAGGCAGACAAGCTCTGGAATTCCACAACACACAGGGAAACCAAAACTTATTACTACCGCGATACTCCCGAGGGAAAAGCAGAAAAATAAAACAAATAATTATACAATCACCGCAGATTTTTTCAAATGAATCTGCGGTGATATTGATTTTTAGAATAATATTATATATAATTAGTGTAGGCTAAACTTGAAGTTGTGGAGGCGTAATGCTATGAATTACAATGAATTGATGATACAATCACTATCCGACCTGCTTGAAAATAATGAAACTCTTAAATTTCCGATTTATGGAACACTTATACAAAAAAACAAGCATTGGTTTGGTTTCCTTGGATTGACAGATAACCACTTACTTATTGCGCTTTTAGATAAAAAATCTCGGAATGTCTGTTGGACAAATCGAGTCCCTCTTGATATAAAAACTGCCATAATTAAAAAGAGTTTAATTCCGTTACAATATAAAGTGCATCTTGAATTCAACGAGGGTTTACCGTGTGATATCCAAGTATCTAAAAAGGTTTATGGCATTAAAACTCAGGAAACGAATTTCTCTGATTTCATTAAATTCATTCAAGAAAAACAACTTCCACCTTGCTAAATTTATTTCAAAGGAGAAATCAAAATGAATAAAATTTTCACCACCATTACCGCATTTTTTATTTCAATTATACTTTCTTTCTGTGCATGGCTTGACATTCCCTGCTATCCTATGGGGGAACAGGTTGACATGAGCAAATTCACCGAAACATTTATAGAAGAATTTGATGCCGAGCTTGACCGCAGTGTGTGGTCAGGACATTATCAGTACGGAGAAAAAACAGAAGCCAGAAAGGGCAGTTACTGGAATCAGTATCTTGCTTACACTGAAAACGGAAATCTGATTATTCCCGTAACTTATCTTGAAGCGGGAATGGGCGGCACCGGTGCAGGCTGGTATTCTGCAGGTATTGACACAGACGAAGATGCTCCAAACGGATTCAGTCAGAAGTTCGGATATTTCGAGTGCCGTTGTATTCTTCCCAAGGGTGCTGACATCTGGAGTGCTTTCTGGCTTATGAACGAGGGCGTTTACAACGCAGACGGCAACGGACGTGACGGCACTGAAATTGATATTTTTGAAAGTGACCGCTACGGAAACTACCTTAATAACGTTGTCACTTCAAATCTTCACTTTGACGGCTATAATGAAGCGCATCAGGCGATGGGTGCAAGAGAATTTCTCATTAAAAATAATCCTTATGAAGAATATAACACATACGGCCTTGAATGGAACGAAAACGAATACATTTTCTACATCAACGGCGTTGAAACTTTCCGCACTTCTTACGGCGGTGTAAGTCAGAACGAAGAATACCTCATTCTTTCAGTTGAAATGAAAGGTAAAGACGGTATTCCATCAAGCAGAGAAAATGCCCCCGGAGAAGAGGCACAGTTTATCGTTGATTATGTAAAGGTTTATCAGTATAAGGATTTGATCGGATAAATGTATAAAGAGTTAATTACAGAATGTGCAAAAGACAACAAGTGGACAAAGATACAAAAACCTGCAACAATCACAGAAATTCAAGAAGCAGAAAAAATTGTGGGCTATCGGTTTCCTGATGAACTGAAATTACTACTGTTATAATATCGCAGAAAACGGAGAAACGGACACCTCTGCTGTTTATATATGGGAACATGAAACTAACGAAACATCTTTAGTTGCGAAAGATATACAGGGACTAATCCGTAAGTATTATAATTCTGAAATATAAATCTTAAAAAATCTTCACACAAATTTACAAAATTCTGTAATAAAATATTTATAAAAGAGAGGTAATAAATATGATATTAGTAAATACTGATTATATAAGCGGAAAAGAACTTGAAACTCTTCGTCTTGTTAAAGGAAGTACAATTCAGACAAGAGATATCGGAAGAAGTTATGCTCAGTCTTTTAAAAGTTTAATAGGAGGGGAATTAACATCTTACACAGAACTGATGAATGAAGCAAGAGACCTTGCAATAAGCAGAATGATGGAAGAAGCAAATAAGATCGGCGCCGATGCAATTATAAATATCCGCTTTTGTTCATCAGAAATTGCAGCAGGTGCTGCAGAGGTAATGGTATATGGCACTGCTGTAAAATTTGTTGAAAAATAAATAGATAATCATCGCAGACTCTGAAAAAATTTGCGATGATTTTTTATAAATGTTAAAAACCTTTGACAAACTTCCTAATGTTTTTTGTAGACTTACAGACCATAAATAATTTATAATTATCCCTGAAAGGAGTGATTCTCTATGACATTAGGAGAAAATATTTATACTTTAAGAAAGAAAACAGGTCTCTCTCAGGAACAATTAGGAGAGCAAGTTAAAGTCACAAGACAAACTATTTCAAACTGGGAGCTTAACGAAACCTCACCAAATACAGAACAGTTAAAGCTTCTATCAAAAGCCTTCAATATTAGCATTGATGAACTGCTCGATAATGATATCAAAACAATTTTAGTAGAAAAAATCAGCAATACGGAAAAACTTGCAGGAATGGTTATTAAAATACTGAAAATTGCAGGAATTGTATTTGCCGGAATATTTACTATAGATTTACTTGCTTTGATTTTATTTGTGCTGTTCAGAGTTGTATCATAAAAATTATCACCGTGTATCCTTTAATTTTATGAAGAATACACGGTGATTTTTTATTATGCTTTATTTATTGTTTCAACAAGCGTAAAGTAGAAATCTTCAAAGCTTGTGGGATAATCTATTGTTCCGCAGAAATCGAAGTGGTCAAAGCCTTCCATAGTAGGCATGTAATACCATACCCCGGTTTCGATTTTTTCTCCTGCATTTATTGCTTCTTCGTAACTTTTTGCTGTATCTGCATCAGTAGCAGGATATAGTGCACTTGCAAGAGGAACGATACCGTCATTTTTTGCCCATGTTTCGTCCATGTAAATTCCGTCAATTGTCTTTCCCTCGGTAGCACCGATGTAAAGTGATGTGAGATAGAACATTACAAAATTTGACGTGATGGGTAAATATGTACCGCAAGACGTTTTGTAGCTGGAATTACATGAATATGAGTAATAATAAACGCTGTCAACAGTTTTGATTTTTTCGTTAAGCTCTGCCGCACCTCTGAGTGTCATATCATATCCGCAATTATCCTGAGATGCAACAACATTTTTGATGTTTGACCAGCTGAACTTTGCTCTTGCCTCACCTTGTTTGGGAGTAAGACCTAAATGTCCCATCTGAAGGTCCCACATCATAATTTCACTGCCCACAACTGAACCTACAAGGTTAAGTGCCGCAATAATAACAGTCATAAGAAATGAATCATGAATAAGGTTCGCAACAGGCGAGCCGTTGTGAACTCCCGAGAACGTAATAACAGAGTGAACTGCGTTGTTGTGACCGCCTGTAAAGAGAGGTGATGTTTCACTGCCTGTTGCCGCAATTTCATCGGCATCGCCGTATGCAAGAAGTGAAGCAAAAAGTCTTACTGTGGGACCGCCGAAGCTGTGACCAACAAGATTAATTGCACTTTCCGTATCCCATGCCTTGCCCATAAGACACTTGTCAGTATAATCATAGCCGTAGCGGTCATGATTATGAGCCTTTGAATGTGCTTCGCCATAGTCAACAACTGTACCCGCAAGCTGAGCATAAAGCTCGCAAGCTCTGTCCCATGCACTGCTTAAAGGACCAACAACAGCAGCATAAGCTTCAATACCGTGGCTGTTATAAAGCTCAATTACATCTCCCTCAGAAGATGCCCAGCCGCCCCAATAGGCCTCGTCACCGTATTTGTCCCAACCGCCCATGCCGTGAACAAACACCCATGGATATTCGTTGGACAAATCGTAAGTTTTACCCTCAAATTCAACAGTATTATTTTTGCTTTCAGCAAAAGCAACCGTGCTGAACATCGTAAAAATCATAACTACCGCCAATAAGATGCTTATAACTTTTTTCATAATTTTTCCTCCTCGTTAATAGGTGTCTGTATAAATATTTTAACAGTTAGATAAATTTAAGTCAAATTAAAATTTATTATGAAAAAATCTCTGCCGAGATTCTTCGCTTTGCTCGAGAATAACGGCAGAGATTTAATTTTATTCTTCTGCAGGGAGATTCACCTTAATTGCAAGCTCGTCAAGCTGTTCTGTGTCAATAACAGAGGGGCAGTCTGTCATGGGCTCGCTTGCGTTCTGAACTTTCGGATATGCGATAACATCACGGAGAGTTTCACACTTAAGCATCTGCATAACAAGTCTGTCAAGACCGATACCCATACCACCATGGGGTGGTGCACCGTATTTGAAAGCATCTGTAAGATATCCGAACTTTGCATGTGATTCTTCTTCACTGAGACCGAGAAGTTTAAACATTCTGTTCTGCAAATCAGGGTCAGTGATTCTGATTGAACCGCTTGAAAGCTCAATGCCGTTGAGAACAAGGTCATAAGCCTTTGCACGGACATTTGCTTTGTCTGTTTCAAGATATTCAACACATTCATCCATGGGAGATGTGAAAGGATGGTGCATTGCAACCCACTGCTGGCTGTCCTCGTCCCAATCGAAGAAGGGGAATTCTGTAATCCAGAGAAGGTTGAATTTTGTCTTGTCGATAATATCAAGCTTCTTCGCAACCTCACATCTGAGTGCGCCGAGAACTGAAAGTACAATTGAATTCTTTGTATCGCCTACAATAAGAATCACGTCACCATTTTCAGCTCCGCATTTTTCTTTGATTGCTGACATTTCATCTTCCGTCATGAATTTTGCAAAAGAGGATGCAATTGTACCGTCCTCAGCAATTCTTGCCCATGCAAGACCCTTTGCACCGATACCGCGTACAAACTCTGTGAGCTTGTCAACTTCTTTTCTTGTAAGAACGCTGAATGCGTTCTTTGCAGTAATTGCTCTGACTGAGCCGCCGCCTTCAATTGCTGAAGTGAACACACCGAAACCGCAGTTTTTAACTGTGTCGCTCAGGTCAACGAGTTCCATTTCAAAGCGTGTGTCAGGCTTGTCACTGCCGTATCTTTCCATAGCCTCTTTATATGTGAGTCTGGGAATGGGAGTTTCAATTTCAACATCAATTGCTTCCTTGAAAATTCTCTTAATGTAGCCTTCACCGATTGAAAGAACATCTTCCATGTCTACAAAAGACATTTCAAAGTCAATCTGTGTGAACTCAGGCTGTCTGTCAGCACGAAGGTCTTCGTCACGGAAGCAACGTGCAATCTGCATATATCTGTCAAAGCCTGCAACCATTGAAAGCTGCTTATAAAGCTGAGGTGACTGAGGAAGAGCATAGAAGCTGCCCTTGTGGATACGGCTGGGAACGATATAGTCTCTTGCACCCTCGGGGGTGGAGCGGATGAGCATGGGAGTTTCGATTTCGATAAAGCCGTTTTCGTCAAAATAGTCTCTTGTGATCTTTGTTATTTTATGACGCATAAGAATATTTTTCTGCAAATCAGGACGTCTTAAATCAAGATATCTGTATTTAAGTCTTGTCAGTTCACTCGTTGCACAGTTTTCCACAATTTCAAAAGGAGTGGTTTCACTTTTTGCAAGAACTCTCAGGTCATCAACAAAAATTTCAATTTCACCTGTAGGAATTTCCATATTTTTTGATGAACGCTCTCTCACTTCACCGCTTGCCATGAGAACATACTCACTTCTTGCGCTGAAAGCCTTTTCAAAAATTTGTCTTTCTGTTGTATCGTCAAAAGCAAGCTGAACAATACCTGTTCTGTCTCTCAGATCGATGAAAATTAGAGCACCAAGGTCACGCTGACGCTGTACCCAACCTGCAACAGTTACTTTTCTGCCGATATCAGCAGATGTAAAGGTACCGCAATAGTCCGTTCTTTTTTTACCTGACATTGTATCCATATTTTTCTTCCTTTCTATCCTATCATTCCTGAGGAAGAGTGCCGAGAAGAGCACCTAAATCAAGATTTTCTCCGCCGATATAATCGCCGAGACCTTTCGCCGCATTCTGTACCATGATGTTCATGAAATCTTCAGCAAAAGTATCAAGCTCAACTTCCGCCATATCACCTGTTTCCATGTTTTTGAGCATTGCCTTGTTGTTATCAATTTCGCTGTCACCAAGAACCATTGAATACTGAGCGCCGATTTTTCCTGCATATTTCATCTGAGCCTTGACTGAACGTCCCACAACATCAAATTGTGCACTGATACCGCCGCTTCTAAGGTCAGTTACAATTTCAGATGCTGCAAGAGATGCCTTCTCACCGATTGATGCGATATAAACTTCACAACCTCTGCCTTCGGGAAGTTCTATTCCCTGTGCATCAAGGAGAAGAAGAAGTCTTTCAAGTCCCATTGCAAAACCAAGTGAAGGAGTATGAGCACCGCCCATTTCTTCAACAAGACCGTCGTATCTTCCGCCGCCGCAAACCGTTCCCTGTGCGCCGATTTCAGTTGACACAAATTCAAAGACAGTTTTTGTATAATAATCAAGTCCTCTTACAATCTGAGGATTGACTTTATATTCGATTTTCATGTTTTCAAGATATTTTTTAACCATCTCAAAATGTTCTTTACATTCATCGCAAAGAAAATCAAGAACAACGGGAGCATTTTCTGCAATGCCTGAACAAACAGGACTTTTGCAGTCGAGAATTCTCATGGGATTTCTGTCAAGTCTGTCAAGACAGGTTTCGCAAAGATCACTCTTATAACTTTCAAAATAAGCTTTAAGTGCTTTATGGTATTCTGCTCTGCATTTCGGACAACCGATTGAGTTAATCTGGAGTTCAAGATTCTGTATTCCGAGAAATCCGAAAATTTCATTTGCAAGTGAAATAATTTCTGCATCGGCAGCAGGAGAAGCTGTACCGAAACATTCAACGCCGAACTGATGGAATTCTCTTAGTCTGCCTGCCTGAGGTTTTTCATATCTGTAACAGGAAGTTACATAGCAAACTTTCTGGGGAAGTGCATCATTGAAAAGTCCGTGTTCAAGAAAAGCACGCACCGCACCTGCAGTACCCTCAGGTCTGAGCGTGATTGAGCGCTCACCCTTATCAGTGAATGTATACATTTCTTTCTGCACAACGTCTGTTGTATCACCTACAGAACGCTGAAAAAGTTCAGTCTGTTCAAACACCGGAGTTCTGATTTCCTTGAAACCAAATGTTTCTGCAATTTCAAGAGCAGTTTTTTCAACAAACTGATTTTTATAGCTCTCTGAAGGCAGAACATCCTGTGTTCCTTTGATTGCTTTAATATTTAACTGCATATAAATTACCCTTTCGGAAAAACTGTCGATAAAAAATTATCGACAGTTTAAATTATTATTATTGATTTTCTTCTGCCGGTGTTTCTTCCTCAGCATCAATGTGTTCGGTAGTAGTCATTGTTGCAAGTCTTTCGCCCTCTGTAACCTTCATTACGCGCACACCCTTTGAGGGTCTTGCGAATGTGCTGATTTCATTAGCGGGAATTCTGATAATGATACCGTCTGATGAAATAAGGATAACATCATCGTTTTCTTCAACAACGCTGATTGCACTGACATCACCAAACTGACCTGTACGGTAGTTCATAACGCCCTTACCGCCTCTTGACTGAATACGGTAATCGTCATTATTACTTCTTCTGCCGTAACCTCTTTCGTTAACCGTAAGAACTGTTGTACCTTCTCTGAGAACGTCAAAGCCAATAACTTCATCGCCCTTTGCAAGATCAATAGCTTTAACACCTCTTGCGGTTCTGCCGAGAACACGAGCATCACTTTCATTGAAACGGATGCACATACCTTTCTTGGTAGCTACAAGCAAATCATCATTACCGCTTGTCAGTTTAACCCATGCAAGCTCGTCACCCTCATCAAGGTTAACTGCAATAATACCCTTTTTGCGTACATTCTTATATTCATCAACAGATGTTCTCTTGATAATACCGTTGCGTGTTACCATACAAACGAATTTATCATCGTCTTCTTCAGGTCTGACACGAATCATTGCAGTAACTTTTTCTTCCTGAGTAATGGGAAGAAGGTTAACAATATTCATACCCTTACTTGTACGGCTGCCTTCAGGAATTTCATAACCCTTAAGGCGGTAAGTTCTGCCGGCATTTGTAAAGAATACAACATAATCATGAGTTGAACATGTAAACATAGTTTCAACAATATCCTCTTCACGGCGTGTAAGACCTTTGACACCTCTGCCGCCTCTGCGCTGAATCTGATAAGTTTCAGTGGGCTGACGCTTGATGTAGCCCAGAGTTGTCATTGTGTAAACACATTCCTCTTCAGGAATAAGGTCCTCAATATCAACTTCACCGCTGACATTTGCAATTTCTGTTCTTCTTTCATCACCGAATTTATCGCCGATAACCATTGCTTCTTCTTTTACGATTGCAAGAACTCTTGATTCATTAGCAAGAATATCGAGATAATCTTCAATTTTTTCTTTAAGAGCCGCAAGTTCTTCTTCAATCTTTTCTTTTTCAAGACCTGTCAATTGACCGAGACGCATCTGAACGATTGCCTGAGCCTGTACATCATCAAATCCGAAACGAGCCATAAGAGCTTCTTTACCGTCTGCAACACTCTTTGATTTTTTGAGTATATCGATAACCTCATCAATAAAATCAAGTGCTTTCTTGAGAGCTTCAAGAATGTGAGCCCTTTCCTGAGCTTTTTTAAGGTTATAATGTGTTCTTCTTGTGATAACCTCGCACTGATATTTGATATAGTACTGAAGAATTTCTTTAAGTGTAAGAATTTTCGGCACACCGTCAACAATAACAAGATTGATTACACCGAAAGTTGTCTGAAGCTGTGTATAAGTATAAAGCTGATTGAGAACGACCTGGGGGTTAGCATCTCTTTTCAGGTCAATCTGAATATGCATACCTTCACGGGATGAATAGTCATTGATATCAGCAATTCCTTCAATTCTCTTATCCTTAACAAGGTCTGCCATGCTTTCAATAAGTCTTGCCTTGTTAACACCGTAAGGAATTTCAGTAACATTTATTGAGAATCTTCCGTTTTTATTTTCAACAATTTCTGCACGTGCACGTACAATAACTTTACCTTTACCTGTAGCATAAGCAGCACGTATACCTGCTTTACCCATGATAATACCGTGAGTGGGAAAGTCAGGTCCTTTGATATGCTCCATAATGTCATCAAGTGATGCATCGGGATTGTCAATTACGCAGCACATGCCGTCAATAACTTCACGAAGATTATGAGGAGGCATATTTGTTGCCATACCAACAGCAATGCCCATTGAACCGTTTACAAGAATGTTTGGAAATCTTGAAGGCAGAACCGTAGGTTCTTTAAGACGGTCATCATAGTTCATTGCAAAGTCAACTGTGTCTTTGTCAATATCCGTCAGCATTTCAAGAGCAATCTTGCTCATTCTTGATTCTGTATAACGATAAGCAGCAGGCGGGTCACCGTCAACAGAACCGAAGTTACCGTGACCGTCAACGAGCATATATCTCATTGAGAAATCCTGTG
>CAZDQE010000012.1:0-48519 GCA_964507395.1 uncultured Eubacteriales bacterium
GCAGTTGGTATCAACGATAGCGATGATCGGGATACCTAACTTCTTAGCTTCAGCAACAGCGATTCTTTCCTTGCGGGGGTCAACTATAAACATAGCTGCAGGAGTCTTTTTCATATCCTGAATACCGCCGAGGAATTTTTCGAGTTTTTCGATTTCAAGGTTAAGTTTGATAACTTCCTTTTTGGGAAGAAGTTCAAAAGTACCGTCAGATTCCATTGTCTTGAGCTGAGCAAGTCTCTTGATTCTTCTCTGAATTGTGTTGAAGTTTGTGAGCATACCGCCGAGCCAACGAGCGTTAACATAGGGCATACCGCAACGGATTGCTTCTTCCTTAACTGAGTCCTGAGCCTGCTTCTTTGTACCTACGAAAAGGATTTCGCCGTCATTTGCTGCAACCTCACGAATGAAGAGATAAGCCTCTTCGAGCTTCTTTACAGTCTTCTGAAGGTCGATGATGTAAATACCGTTACGCTCAGTGAAAATGTACTGAGACATTTTGGGGTTCCATCTTCTTGTCTGATGTCCGAAGTGAACACCTGCTTCTAAAAGCTGTTTCATTGATACTACTGCCATTTTGTTTCCTCCTTTTGTTTATAAAGCGGTTTTTGCCGCTATTTCCACCGCACAGGTCATCCCGGACACGCCACATTCTCACGAATGCACATGCTGACCGATCGCTATGCGTGCGTTTTGCTGTAAAATTATATCACAACTATATTGAAAAATCAATAGTAAAATTTATTTTTTTCAAAATATTTTACCGAAATATTATTCTATGTATTTAAGGTCTGTCCCTATAAATCCGATTTGTTTGAAATCATCAATATTATGACGAATAATATAGTCGATATAAGATGTCACTATCTGAGCGGTAAGAGCGTAACCGCAAGGATTCATGTGACCGCCCATATAGAATTTATTTTTGAAATTTTCGTCATAGACAGGCCCGTACTTTGCAAGGTCAAGAACGTAGCAATTTGAAAAAGCTTCTGCTATTTTATAAAGAATTTCTCTGTGTGCTTCTCTTCTTTTTTCTGCACAGTTTTCAGTCGGAGCTGTCATAAGAAAAAATTTTGCATCAGGCTGAATTTCTTTATAGCGCTGAATAATCTCGGCATAATATCCTGCAAAAGTAGGTTTATTGTTTTTATAATTTTCAAAGTCAATGTCTTCAATTGTTCCGACCTCAGGATTATCGACAGATATATCATTAACGCCTAAAGCAATTATATAAGCTGTACACTTCTTTTCAGGATTCCAGAAATCATTCGCCTCAGCAAAGCTTTCACAATATTCCCTTGCAGTCATTCCTCCTCGTGAAAAATTCAGAACAGTAGTACCCGTCATCCGAGCAAGAAACTGTCCCCATGAATAATCAAACATGTCGTGGTAGGTCTTTTCACCATTTTCATTTATTGCCTCAAATTCACCTGATGACAAGCTGTCTCCTACACACGCAATCTTTCTTAAAATTCCGCAGAAACCACCGTTTGCAGGCATACTATCAAGAGGTTTTTCGTTTTCATTGAACAAAGCAGAAATATCCATGTCATGATCCTCCTAAAAAATCATTTTAAATATTGTAACACGAAAGTAACGTAGTGTAAAGAAGCAGCTTCTTAAATTCTCAGAATCAATCCACAGACACAGACAACTCCCTTTATACAAAGAGAGCTGTCAAAATTTTTCGGTTATTATAAATCACCAGAGAGTTGTAACACCTTTAGCATGTGCGTTCATACGAGCAACGTCAAGAGTATTAACTTTGCCGTCACCGTTGACATCTGCACACAAAAGCTCGTAACCCGTAAGTGTATTCACACCTTTTGCATGGGCATTTGCCCGTGCTACATCAAGGGTGTTGACTTTGCCGTCGCCGTTGATGTCACCGAGAAGGTGGATTTTTACATCTTGTGTGACTTCTTCGTCTTCAACTGTTACTTCATAAGTGCGAGAAACATGGTTATTCTTAGAAACAGTAATAACATAATCACCGGGTGTTACTGCATCAAAAGTATAAACAGCAGAATCACCAACTACAACTACTGTATAAAGTGCTTCTTCAGTACCTACCAATATAAGCTTTACGGTAATATAATCTGATTCACTTCCGAAACTTGTTACAGTACCTGTTACTGCCGAGCCTGTACTCGGGTCAACAAAATCATCTTTGTAAGTATCACCGCATCTTTCACAGGTATACGTTGTGTACCCCTCTTCTGTCGATGTGGGCGGAGTCACAACAGACGTATATTCATGTCCCTGAGGCTCTACGAAATCTTTGATGTCACTGTCACCGCAAACATCACATACAACTTGTGTATAACCTGATTTTGTGCAGGTTGGTTCAACAATGTTTTCTGTATAATCATGACCTGTTTTTTCAATCGTTTCAGTAATCGTTTCATAACAATTTATACACTGCATATAACGTGAGCCGTCTGTATCGCAAGTGGGCTCTGTTTCTGTAATCCAATCGCCGTATATATGATCAATTTTTTCAAGTCCAACCTGCGAAATAGTTACTATGTTTGTACATTCACTGTCAGAATAATATTTTAAACAACTACTGCAGAAATAATACTCAATGTTACCCTCGCTCTGACACGAAGGCTCAACTCTGTCAAATTTGATCGTTGTGTGAGGATTTTTTATAATCTCAGTGTTTTCATTTCTTTTGAATCCACAGATTACACACTCTTCATGCTTTATCCCTGTTTCTGTACAAGACGCATCCTTATCTGTAATCCATTCAAAAGCATGATCCTCTGAAACAATTATTTCACTACAAGAAGCACACGCCTTGAAGTGTTTTTCATCATCAGATGACCAATCTTCATTTGTCACATCGTCATGGCCTTTTGCAGAAATTGTCACATCCGCAACTTCATTTTCACATTCTGCATCTGTAAAAAGACCTGAACAGTTATTGCAGAAATAGTGCTCAATATTACCGTCTTCCGTACACGTTGCATCTTGTTCATCAATTTTTACTATATCATGACCTGTGCTCAGGGTTGTTTCCGTTGCAGTATCACCACAGGAAGAACATACCTTATGTTTTAAGCCTGCAGAAGTACACGTACATTCCTTATCAATAATCCAATCGCCATAAGAATGACCTAACGCAGGCAAGATTGCAGCAAACATGCTGATTTCATTTGTACATTCGCTGTCCGAGAAACATTTTCCACAGTCACGGCAAACATAATATTCAATGTTACCGACAGCAGTACAGGTGGGCTCCACCGCTGCATATTTCTGAGTATTATGAGGAACAACAATTACTGTGTCAGCATTTCTGACATATCCGCAGACAGTACATTCTTCATGCTTTAAACCTGTCTCTGTGCATCTTGCTTCTTTATCCGTGCGCCACTCAAATGTATGATTTTCAGATACAAGAACCTGACCGCAGGAACATGCTTTGAAGTGAGAAATTTCATCTTCTTCCCATTCGATTGCATTAACATCATCATGTCCCAAAGCAGAAATTACAATATCAGAAACTTTCGTTTCACAAGTTTCATCTGAGAATTTATCGCCACAGAGTGAACATGTCCAATATTCGATGTTACCGTTTTCTACGTGTGTCACTTCAACTTTGTCTGTTTTTGAAACATATTCTGCAGGGTGGAAAAATGCAGTAACTACAACATCTTCTGCATTGATTTCAGTTTCAGCATTTTCATCAAGATAAAGCTTACCACATGCACATTCGTAATATTCAATGTTGCCGCTATTGTAACAATCTGCATCAACAGATTTAACATATGTTAATGTATCAGATCCACATTCATGAAGAACCGTTACAGTACACGCAGCGTTGATGTTTTCATATCCATCCAATTCTACTGTAATTACTGCAGTACCCTCGCCTACGCGCGTCACAAGTCCATTTTCACTGACAGTTGCAACGCTGTTATTATTTGAAGTCCATTTGACGGCACTTGACAGTTCTTCAGGATAAATTAACGCATTTAACTGTACCGCAGCATTTTCTTTTGTAAGTTCAATTTCGTTTTTATCAAGAGAGATTTCTATTTTGTCAAAAACAGTAACAGGGACTGAGACAACTTTAATTTCATTTTCAGAGAAGATGTTCCAATCTGTATCACAGAATTCGTCAAGTCCGACAAGATCCATTGCATATTCGCCTGTTGCAGCATCTTCCGTAACGATTGCTTTGAATGTGCATATTACCACATCATCTGTGGCCACTGCGGTGCCACCTCCCCAGTAACCCCAAATGTAATTGTTGCCTGCATAACTGTCTGACCATTCTGTCCAAACAATTTCATCCAAACCGAGAGCTGTCACAGCACCGGGATCGATTACACCTGAATCATCTACGTATTCAAGTCCCGCAGGGAATGCCGTCCTGAACGCCATTGATCCAAGTTTGTAATTAGATTCCAATGTCACCGTGTAGTTAATTTCATCCCCTGATACCGCTATTGTTTTGTCGGGCATCACTGTCAAAACAACTTTGTATGCAGGAATGACCTCAGTCCGTACAATTTCGCCACAAACTGTACATTTTGCTATTTTCAGCCCCGTTGACTCCAGTGTGGGGTTTTCTACGGTTTCCCATTCACCTTCTGTATGACCGAAGGCAGGAACCGTTGTTGTTACACGGCTGACTTCTCCGCCGCATACTGTACAGCAAACTACAGTGTCATATGAACCTTCATTTACACAATCGGGAACGACATTATTTTCAACAACCGTTTCCCCTTCTGTATGGCCGAGAGCAGGAACTGTTGTTGTTACACGGCTGACTTCTCCGCCGCATACTGTACAGTAAACTACAGTGTCATATGAACCTTCATTTACACAATCGGGAGCAACATTATTTTCAACAACCGTTTCCGCTTCTGTATGACCAAGTGCAAAAATTATAATCTCTTCCGAGCTTATTTCTGTTTCAGCATTTTCAGCAAGATAAAGTTTACCGCATGCACATTCGTAATACTCAATATTTCCGTCATTATAACAATCACTATCAACTGCTTCAACTCGAGTCAATGTCGAAAAGTCACATTCATGTATAACTGTAATTGAGCATATTGCCTGCTGTCCCGCCGAGTTTATTGCAGTAATAGTTGCTGAACCTTCTCCAACTCTTGTTACAAGACCGTCTTCATCTACTATTACAACATCATCGTTACTTGACAACCATTCAACAGACTTATCCGCTGCATTTTCAGGATAAACAGTTGCCTGAAGACGGACAACGGGATCGTCTTTAGAAAGTGTTACTTCTGTATAATTCAGCACAATTTCCTCAGCTGAAATAATCGCAACAGTTTCCAATTCATAAGTAATACCGGTTGAAGTATAATTAAGAGCATTTTTTTCTGTTGCGTCGGCAGAAAAACCGACTGTGAATTGCCCCCTCTTGACATCAGCTGTCTTTGTCCAATCAGGGCTGATAAATATCGACTGTGTTGCATCTTCAACATCAGTAAGAGCTTTGACCTGAAATGATACGAATACATCATCCTGAGGCATTGCGAGCTGGAAGTCGGAAGCATTTGCATTGGGTGATGCTGTGATCCAAGCGTAAGCATACTGTGCCATAGCCTCATCTGTATTCCATTCGTCAGCATTTGAAGTGTATTTGAAACCGTCTGTCTTAGTAGCACTACCGTTTGTCGTGTATGTACCGTTTGCAAGTGCACTGTCAGAATTGAATGTGAGGTAAGAAGAGTCTGATGCAGCACCAACAATTTCAAACTTAGTTTTGTCATAGATAACAGGAAGCTGAACAACTGTCACATAGTAGTTAGCATCAAGTTTTACCTTAACTGTAACTATGTCATCTTCTGATACTGATTTCTTATCAAGAATTGTTGTAACCTTAACAATCGCTTCCGATACATCGGTGACATTTTCACTTGAACTCTCTTCAGCCGCACTCACCGCAAAGCCGAAAAAGTCAATATTCATCAGGTTCGAAAACGACACAGACGAAAGCAGAATAACAACCGAGAGAAACGCTGACAAGGTTTTCATTAAGCCTTTATTTTTCATCTTTATTCCTCCTATGAATTTCTACAATAAAAGAATAACATTTTATTTTATAAATATCAATATATACAAAGCAAAAAAATAAAACTATTATACAATGTTGATTCTCTTCCATTCACGTATGGTCGTCCACAGCAGGGACAGCAGGATTCGAACCTGCGCATAACGGAGTCAAAGTCTGATGCCTTACCGCTTGGCGACACCCCTGTATAAATTATGTTCGTTAAAATCGCATGTTTTAACGAAGTTTGGGTATAAAAATAGCCGAAACTAATAAACATCAGTTTCGGCTAAGTAACATATATTTAGAAACAAACTTGAATTATACCGCCAGATTCTTTTGCATACATAAGTGCTTGATAAAAAACAGGACATTTTTCTTTATCGTCACCGATTAAGTCAAGAAAATAATCAATCAAATCATTGGGAATTTCGTCGTATTCATATTCACAAAAATCTATACCATGGTCGGCAAAGGCTTTATCAGAAATGTTTTTTTCAATATATTCGTCTTCATCTTGAGAAATTGTACCACAAAAAACATCATCGTCTTCTACCAAGCCTGGATTGACGTCCAGTTTTTCAACGCCAGTGATATTTTTTCCTACAACAAAATCTTTAAAATGTTCTACCACTATTGTTTCCTCCTTTTAAAATGTGTGATTCGTTTCCTTTCATCAGGATCTCGTCCTCTTATTTTACCAGATGAAGTTTTATAATTTAATACAGAGTTTCCGTTGATATCACGATATTTATCTGCACCATGAAGTTTTTCATCCATTACGGTAAAATAGTCTCCGTGTAAATCATAACAAATCGTTAGTGAAGTGTTTTTGCTACAAAACACTTCTTTACCTTTTATTGTCGGCGGTGTCATTTGGGGGTTCGGAAGCAGTGTTCTAATGGTCGCATCCATATCCTCTTCAGCCCAATTATCTCCATGTTCTTGTGCTCTTTTTCGTGCTATAGCAGCGTATTTTTTTCGTATCTCTTCAGAATAAGAAACTTCATATTCCTTTTTTTCATCCGAAAAATCATAATCATTATACGACACATTACTCTTCAATGGACGAAGGTCATCTCGTGCAGACGATTTGGTTTCGCTACTATTTTTCTTTTCACCTTTTTTAGTATGGTCTTTTGCTGCATTGTCGTTTCCAGGCGGAGCACCAGGACCATCTTGATCTTCATTTGTAATTATACCACATTCATCAGAATTTGCAATATCTGAAAGTTGCCCTATTGGGGCAGTTTTTTAACTCAACAAGTGACTGTCAGAACAAATATAAAATCTAAAGAAAAAAAGCACCGACCATTGCCGATGCTTTCCGTGGCGCGCTTCAAGAGACTCGAACTCCTGACCTACTGCTTAGAAGGCAGTTGCTCTATCCAGCTGAGCTAGAAGCGCATATTTAACTAATGGAGCGGGTGATGGGAATCGAACCCACACGACCAGCTTGGAAGGCTGGGATTCTACCATTGAACTACACCCGCAAGTGTTTCACAACGCTGATTATTCTATCATAATACAGAATGATTGTCAAGAGGTTTTTGAAATTTTCTTTTTATTTTTGAAATTTTCTTTTTATTTCTTTATCTCCGCCGAGATCCTTCACTTACACTCCGGAATGACACGGCGGAGAAAATGTTTAATTTTATTTATACTGCTTCAACTTTAATTTTATCATCTTCGACGCAAAGAGTTACTGACGAGAGAGTTGTATCACATTTTTCAACCATAATGTTTGCGATTTTATCCTCAACATTGCGGCGGATAACATTTCTCAGGTCTCTTGCTCCCCTACCGTTTTTCTCGCCGACTAAATCAGCAAGCTTTTTCGGCACTTCATCTGACCACTCAAATTTAATTCCTTTATCCTGCAATGCCTCAATAAGTTCCGAAAGCATAAGCACGGAAATTCTCTCGAAATCAGCCTTAGTCAAATCATTGAACACAACGATTTCGTCAACTCTGCCGATAAATTCAGGACGAAGGAATTCAGAAAGGGCTTTCATAGCCTTTTCTTTATTTGCTTCATTCTGAGTTTTAGCAAAGCCCAGTGCACCTTCTTTGCGTTCACTGCCTGCATTTGATGTCATTATAATTACAGTGTTTTCAAAGCTTACATTTCTGCCGTGTGAATCTGTAATTTTACCTTCATCAAGAATCTGAAGAAGAATATTCATAACATCAGGATGTGCCTTTTCAATTTCATCAAGAAGAATTACGGAATAAGGCTTTCTTCTCACCTTTTCGGTAAGCTGTCCTGCCTCATCATAGCCAACATATCCCGGCGGCGAACCGATAATTCTTGAAACGCTGTGTTTTTCCATAAACTCAGACATATCAAGACGGATAAGAGTTTCCGGCGAATCAAAAAGTTCATTTGCAAGCTGTTTTACAAGCTCTGTTTTACCAACACCTGTAGGGCCTACAAAAATGAATGATGACGGCCTGCGTCTCGGACTGAGCTGGACTCTTCCGCGTCTGACGGCTGCACAGACAAGGTCAATTGCCTCATTCTGACCGATGATTTTATCTCTGAGGTGCTTTTCCATATCAGAAAGTTTTCTCAGGTCGCTTTCAATAACCTTACTTGAAGGAATACCTGTCCAGAGTTCAATTACATTTGCAATATCATCCTGAGTAACGGCATTATTTCCTGCGAGAACCGCAAGTTCTTTCTGTTTTTCTTCGCAGACAATAATTTCTGAATTTATTTTTGCAAGCTGTTCATAGTCAATATTTTCAGTTTCTTCCTCAAGCTCGGCTTTTTCAGCAGCAAGTGTAAGAATCCTCTGTTCATTAAGCTCCAGCTCACTGATGGCTTTATTTCTCAGATTTGCTCTTGTACAAGCTTCATCAAGAAGGTCAATAGCTTTATCCGGCAAAAATCTGTCGTTAATATATCTTTCAGAAAGTACGACAGCACTGTAAACAAGGTTGTCACTGATTTTAACCCTGTGGAAATCCTCATAATAGCTTTTGATACCAAGGAGCATTTTATACGTATCGTTTACTGAAGGTTCAACAACCTTTACAGGCTGAAGTCGTCTTTCAAGAGCTGCATCCTTCTCAATGAACTTTCTGTATTCATTAAATGTTGTAGCACCGACAATCTGAATTTCTCCTCGTGAAAGAGCAGGTTTCAGAATATTTGCAGCATTCATTGAACCCTCAGCATCACCTGTACCTACAAGATTATGAACTTCGTCGATGAAAAGAATAATATTACCTTCTGCCTTAACCTCATCAACAAGACCTTTTATTCTGCTTTCAAACTGACCTCTGAACTGGGTGCCTGCAACAAGTGCTGTCAGATCAAGAAGATGAATCTCCTTACCTGCAAGCTTGGCAGGTACGTCACCTTCGGCAATTTTGAGAGCAAGACCCTCAGCAATTGCTGTTTTACCTACACCGGGCTCACCGATAAGACAGGGATTGTTTTTTGTTCTTCGACAGAGAATCTGTGTTACACGGTAAATCTCATTTTCTCTGCCAATGATTCTGTCGATTTTGCCCTCTTTTGCTTTTGCAACAAGGTCGGTACAATAAAGATTAAGGAATTTGCGTTTTTTCTTCTGCTTTTTATCTTCCTTCTCTTTTTTCTTTTTATCATTTTTATTTTCGAAAGGTTTTTTTGAATCAGGAAGAGGTGTATCCTCGCTATAGCTGTTTTTAGCAAAAGCTCCGCCAAGGAAATTCTGCAGGAAGTTTGCAGGCATTGACTGTGCTCCACCCACTTCAAAGGCTTTCTCAGCATCATCTTCATCATCGGAATCTGCCTCTTCGCCTGACATCAACCCCATCATACTCTCAAGCTGTTCGTTTGCTGCTTCCAGATCATCATCAGTAATTCCCATACTTTCCATCATCTGCTTTATAGGACCGATATTGAGCTCAGAAGCACACTTCATGCAAAGTCCTTCGGGAGTAGATTTATCTCCTTCAATTTTCGTAATAAATATAACAGCAGGTCTTTCGTGACATCTGCTACACATCATTTTTTTCATTTATTTTCCCCTTTTTTTATTTGCTCTATAGCCTTTCAACTGTCTGAATGTATCAGGAATATAACTTATAAGTGCCATTATTGTCAATATAAGTGAAATTATTACAAGTGTCATTACCAACCAGTTCGGCAATACAAAAAATTCTGCAAAAGCTCCGACTTCGGGGCCAAAACAGATAATTACGATCATAACAAAATAAAAAGTAAAGGTTGCGACCTTGCCGTAAATTTCCGCCGCACACGGTCTTAAGCCCATTGTAAGCATAACCGCAGACATTGCCAGCATCAGCATTTCCTTGCCAAGAAAAGCCAGAAAAACATAACTGAAAATTCTGAGAGATTCAACAGACGATGAATTAAACTGCCAGAACAAAACAACAGCAATAGCAAGCTGTGTCAGTTTGTCTGCCAATGGGTCAAGCAATTTTCCAAGCGCACTTATCTGATTATACTTTCTCGCAATTTTACCATCAAAAAAATCAGAAAGACCGGACAACGTAAGAATAATTATGGCGACTATACGATTTTCCTGAAGAAAAAAGTAAACGAATCCCGGAACGAGCAGAATTCTGATTACACTCAGCAAATTCGGAATAGTCAAACAACCTTTAAACAGTTCTTTCAAATTAACTACACTCCTATAAAACCATTTATTGTTGATGTAAATATCTCTATAATGTGTGAAGAACTAATGACTTCACTAAAATCCTCACTACCTGTCAGCCCTGATGCGATAACACAGATATATGATACAATTAAAACAAAAATAAGACCGTTAAGAAGTCCGAGCACTCCGCCTAAAGCCTTATTCGCTGTTCTGAGTACAGGTAAACTAACAAACTTACAAACCAAATTTATTATGATACCGAACGTGAAAGATGCAATTGCCGAAACTACTGCAAAAAGGACTATTCCGCACACCAGAACACAAGCAGGTCTTACAATAGTTTCTTCGAGCAATGAAGCTATTTCGCCACTGACCGAGGAGCTTGAAGCTATTTCACCAAAGCTCGAAAAATCTATGCCTAACGATTCAAGAATTCCCGAAACCGATTCAGGAATTGATTTAAAAACATCTATGACCTGTTGAGAAAAATCACCTGCTGAAGAAGCCGATATACTCTCCTCTATACCGTTAATAACACTCTCTTTAAGAAATTTTTCATAAACTAATTCGTCATATTCATCAGACACAAAATAAGCCAGCACTACAGCCGCAATTTTCGAAATAAACGAGAGAAGTGTTCTTACAAAACCGCCTCTCATTCCTGAGACTATGAAAAATATCACTGCCGCAAGCAACAGCAAATCAACAACAGTGCTCATGTTGACCTCCATTAGTGAAAATATTAACACAATAAACTTTAATTATCAAGGATATTTTTGCTAAATTTAAAAACTGATTAAAATTTTAAAAGTGTATTCATAATTATTCAGCCTCAAAAGTACTGTCTCTACCCGTTTTGGTTCTGTAAACATTAGAACCTGAAAAAAGATAAAGTCCCGAAGAATCCAGTTCAATTGAATCCACATTGAAAGTGAGACTTATAGTTGTTTTCAAGTTACCTCTGTAACTGTAACAAAGAACCTCGCTATCCGTAAGCACTGCAATTTGTTTTGAATCGCAACTGATATCCTTTACGTTTTCAAGATTTTCAATTCTGCAGCTTTCCTTACCATTCTTATAAAAAGCACAGATTACGTTTGATGTACTGCCATATTTTGAATAACACAAAACGCTCTTCTTTGATACATCGTCAAAATCAACAGAAACAAGCGTATGAGAAGAATAATCAACAATATTTTCTTCAGCCTCATCACTGACTGAAATCACTCTTCTTTTCTGGTCAGTAACAACATTTAATGTCTTATTCCTGAGAAATTCAAGGCTTACCACCGTTTCACCTGAATACTTAACAGATTTAATCGGGTCAGCCTGATTGAAATCAAAAATGTGTACTATGGTATAATAAGTTGCATTTTCAGCACCGAAAACCGCACAAGCGCCGTATCTGCCGTTATTAGACAACGCAACCGATAAAACTCTGTCACTGCCGAAAACATAGTAAAATTCAGTGCCAAGCTTTTTGTTCAAAGCCACAAACTTACTTGTGCCGTCATCTGTCCATGTGCCGAAAGCAAGATTTCCTTTTTTTCCGATTGCAGCAGTTATAATAGAATCCTTGAGAACACCGTCAGTATCTGCAGTCTCATAGAGGATATCTGACTGTCCTGTTACAGAAAAAGCAGATGACCCGCGGTTATAAACCAATGCCCTGCCGTTTGAAATATCAATTTCAGGGTTTGTGTATGTACTGTCATATCTCAGAACTTCTTTTGCCGTTCTGTTAAGGAATATCACATTTGTATCGTCAAGAATAGCAAGATAGGAGCTTATTATGTCGGTTCTTGATGCACCTTCTGCGGAACATTCATAAGGATATCCGTCACCTTTTTTCAAATTCAGGAAGAATGATTCAACTGCACCTGTAACATTAGAAAAAGTCACATTTGAAAAGCTGGAAGCAACAATGAAAATTATAGAAATTGCCGCAACAACAACGAGCGAAATTTTACCTATAAAACCTATGTTTATTTTCTTGGCGACACGTTTTCTCATCAGTTAACTCGTTCCTTTCATCAATAGTATACATCATTGAGATAAAGCCCCTGTGGCGGTGCTGTAAAACCGGCTTTATCACGATCCTTTTCTTCAATTATTCCGCTTACTCTTCCTCTCTCGATTTTCCCGCAGGAAATTTCAAGTAATGTGCCCACCATGATTCTTACCATATTGTACAAAAATCCGTTGCCGCTGACGCAGAAAAGAACTTCATCACCATCTCTTTCCACTCTGAAAGAATAAATTTCCCTAATCTTATCTTCCACAGAGCCACCTGCGGCACAAAAAGAAGAAAAATCGTGTTCACCAACAAAGGACTGTGCCTCTTCATTTAAAATTTCCGCATCAATTTTATATTTGTAGTGATAATAAAGGTTATTATAAAAAGGATTACGCTCATTAGCATTCCATATTTTATACACATACTCCTTGCCTTTACAATCATATCTTGCATGAAAATCAAGGGGCATCTCAGTACAATTTTCCACCGCGATATCAAGAGGAAGATTCGCATTGAGTGCAGACGGAATTCTGCCGACAGGAATTTCTTTCTCACTTTTAAAACTGCAACAAAACTTATTTGCGTGAACGCCTGCGTCTGTTCTGCTGCAACCTTTAATATCTTCTCTTTTTCCAAAAACACTCTCAATAGCATCCTGAAGCTTTTCCTGGACGGTCACAGCATTATTCTGAACCTGCCAACCATGGTAAGAATAACCGTTATAGCTGATTTGGAGAAGATAGTTTTTCATATGAAACACCTACTAAATTACGGATAAAAATTTAATATTCAGAAAAATGATACCTGCAAAAATCAGAGCAAAAACAGAAAAGGTCAATAAATCACGATAAGTAAATTTCATCTGTTTCATTCTTGTTCTGCCGTCACCGCCTGTATAACAACGGCAATCCATTGCAAACGCGAGTTCGTAAGCTCTTCTGAAAGAAGAAACGAAAAGAGGAATAATTATGGGTATCAAAGCCTTGGCCCTTTGCATAATACTTCCGCTTTCAAGGTCTGCACCTCTCGCCTTCTGTGCATTCATAATTTTGTCTATTTCTTCAATGAGTGTCGGAATAAACCGAAGGGCAAGTGTCATCATCATCGCTAGTGTGTGTACTCTGAGGTTAAAAGGCTTCAAGATGAAATCAAGCGGTTTTAACAGCTTTTCAATACCGTCGGTGAGCATCGTGGGGGTTGTTGTGTATGTCAGCAACGAACTGACAATAATAAGGCAGAAAATCCTTATTGCTATAAAAACCGCACTGAAAACTGCCTTATCCCTGATTGTTATTTTCCAGAAAGAAATGAGAACTTCTCCGCCCGTACTGTAAAATATATTGAGCAGAGCTGTAAGCAAAATCAGAGGCAGAATTGGTTTCATGCTCTTTAAGAACATTTTCACGGGAACCTTTGAGATAAGCATGGATACGACTGTAAGTATTGCCATCAAACCTAATGAATAAAAGTTTTTACAAAGGAAAATTACAACAACAAAAGCTACTGTAAGCAAAAGTTTTGTTCTCGGATCGCACTTATGCAGAATTGAATCAGCCTTATAGTACTGACCGATTGTAATATCTTTAATCATAATGAATAACCCTCCTTTTTCAGTCGGATTATTTCATTTACACCTTGTTCAACAGTGTATATGTTTCCGTTTATGGGAAACCCTTCGCTTTTAAGTCTCATAAAAATCCTTGTAATCTGAGGAACGTTAAGTCCCATAGTTACAAGCTCATCTGCACGTGAATAAACCTCGTCAATTGTGCCATACATAGCGACAGTTCCTTGATTCATCACAAGAGCTTTCGTAGCAAGCTTTGCAACATCTTCCATACTGTGAGATACAATAATCACAGTACTGCCTGTCTTTTCTCTGTAGTCACGTATAAGACTGAAAACAGTATCCCTGCCCTTTGGGTCAAGGCCTGCAGTAGGCTCATCAAGAACAAGAATTTCAGGCTCCATAGCCATGACCCCTGCAATCGCAACTCTTCTCTTTTCACCGCCTGATAAATCAAAAGGAGATTTATCAAGGTAAGATTTATCAAGTCCCACATAATCAATACACTGAAGGACACGTCTGTTAATTTCTTTTTCATCAAGCTTCATATTTTTAGGACCAAAAGCAATATCTTTTGCAACTGTCTCCTCAAAAAGCTGATATTCGGGATACTGAAAGCAAAGACCTATTTTAAAACGTGACTGAACAACGCTCTCTTTGCTCTCATTAATATCTTTTCCATTCAGCAAAACTTGTCCGCTTGTTGGTTTCAGCAAGCCGTTAAAATGCTGAATAAGTGTACTTTTTCCTGAGCCTGTATGACCGATAATAGCCACAAGCTCACCTTTTTCTATATCGAAACTGCAATTGTTTAATGCAACTGCCTCCGAGGACGTTCCCTGCCCATAAACATGGGTCAGCCCCCTGACGGACAACACGTTCATTATAACACCTTTTTCCAATTAAAATAATTTTTTGACTGCGTCAACACAATCGTCTTCAAACAGAACATCATGTGGAAGTGAAATACCTTTTTGTTCCAGTCTGAACTGAAGTTCTCTCGCCTGAGGCACATCAAGACCGACATCCTTCAGTCTCTGAATATCACAGAAGACCTCTTCCGGTGTACCGTCTGTCATGATTTTCCCGTTGTTAACGACAATAACTCTGTCAGCCAGAACTGCTTCATCCATAAAGTGGGTAATATACATAACTGTCTTCCCCTGTTCTTTATTAATTTTCAGAATCGTGTCCATAACTGCTTGTCTTCCTCTTGGATCAAGCATTGCAGTAGGCTCATCAAAAACTATACCGTCGGTTTCCATAGCTAAAACACCTGCAATTGCGACTCGTTGTTTCTGACCTCCCGAAAGGTTGTGGGGCTCTGCAAGTCTTTTACCGTACATTTCAACGGCTTTCAGAGCATCATCAACTCTTTTTCTGATTTCAGAAGGTTCAACTCCCAGATTTTCAGGGCCGAATGCAACATCATCTTCAACAATTGTTGCTACTATCTGATTATCGGGATTCTGAAAGACCATTCCGACTTTTCTGCGAATCTCATACTTTAAATCTTCATCAGCCGTATCCATTCCCATAACGGTTACTTTTCCGCTTTCAGGAACCAGAATCGCATTCGTAAGCTTTGCAAAAGTCGATTTACCAGAACCGTTATGACCGAGTACTGCTACTAACTCCCCTTTATTTACAGTAATATTTATGTTTTCAAGAGCTAACGGCAGTTTTGGCTCATCCTCAGCATTTTCGTAACGATAAGAAACATTTTCAAATTTTATAAATTCTTCTGACATACCTTTATTTCTCCCAAATTGCCGTTGCACCGCAAGGAAGTATCATTTTCGATGAAGTAACAGGAATTCCTATTTCATCGCTTGATACCTTACCACCGAATTTCGGAACCATTATGCTGCCAAGTATGTACTGCATAACAGAAGGTGCAAGACCTGTTGTATACGAGTTTATAAACATAGCGAGTGCATCGTCTGAAACAATTTCACTGCAAAGAGAAACAAAGTTATAAACTTCATCCTCAAGCTTCCACACTTCGCCACCCGGACCTCTTCCGTATGAAGGCGGGTCCATGATGATAATATCATATTTATTCCCTCTGCGGATTTCTCGCTGAACAAATTTTATGCAATCATCAATAAGCCATCTGACGGGCTTATCACTGACTCCGCTGAGTTCCGCATTTTCACGAGCCCACTGAACCATTCCTTTTGATGCATCAACATGAGTAACAGATGCACCTGCTTTAAGGCAAGCAATCGTGGCACCGCCTGTATAAGCAAAAAGATTAAGCACTTTAACGGGACGACCTGCTTTTTTGATAAGCTCTGTCATATAATCCCAATTAACTGCCTGTTCGGGGAAAAGACCTGTATGCTTAAATCCCATTGTTTTTATATGGAACGTCAAATTTTCGTAGGAAACATTCCACTCAGCAGGAATTCGCGAATAATTTTCCCATTTACCGCCGCCGCTGTTTGAACGATGATAACGTGCATTCGCTTTTCTCCATAACGGATGTTTTTTATCTGTTTTCCATATTACCTGAGGATCCGGACGAATGAGAATAATATCCCCCCATCTTTCAAGACGTTCGCCTTGGGAGCAGTCAAGTAATTCATAATCTTTCCATGATTGAGGTGTACGCATAAATAACTCCTTACATCAATCTTTCTTCCACTACTTCGGCAATTTCTGAGGCAAGCTTCTCAATCAGAAGAGAATTCTCGCCTTCAACCATTACCCTGACAAGAGGCTCTGTTCCCGAAACACGTACAAGAATTCTGCCTTTGTCACCTAATTCTTTTTCAGCTTCTCTTATTGCAATTTTAATTGATTCATCTGTTGTAAAGCGAACCTTACCCATCTGTGAAACCTTAATATTTTTTGTCACCTGAGGATAAACTGACATCTCAGATGCAAGCTCTGAAAGTTTTCTGCCGGTACGCTTCATAATTCTCAGCAACTGCAGTGCCGACAACTGACCGTCTCCGGTTGAAGCATAATCAAGAAAAATCACATGTCCTGATTGCTCGCCGCCAAGATTATAACCGTTCTCAAGCATGTTTTCAAGAACATATCTGTCGCCAACCTTTGTTTTTTCACAGGAAATACCATGTGTCTCACAGAATTTAAAAAATCCCATATTACTCATGACAGTCACTACGGCAGTGTCGCCCTTAAGTCTGCCTTCTTCCTTGAGTGCCTTTGCACAAATGGAAATAATTTTATCGCCATCTACTGTGTTTCCTTTTTCGTCAACACAAAGGAGTCTGTCTGCGTCACCATCAAAAGCAAGACCAATCTCACATTCGGGATGAGTTTTCACATATTTACTTAAATTTTCAAGATGCGTTGAACCGCAATTAAAATTTATATTTACACCGTCAGGTTCTGCTGAAAGAACATGACATTTTGTACCGAGTCTTTTAAACATCTGAGGTGCAGTAACACTTGCTGAACCATTGGCACAGTCAATCGCGATATTCATTCTTTCAAAATCACAGTCAACCGTTGTTTCAAGATGAGCAATATAATCAAATATCGCAAACTGAGACCTTTGGACTCTGCCGATATTCTCACCTGTTGCCTGCGGAATAACCGCAGTATCATCAAGAATAATCTCTTCTATTCTTGCTTCCACACTATCAGGCAGTTTATATCCGTCAGATTTAAAAATTTTAATACCGTTGTATTCAAATGGATTATGTGAAGCAGAAATCATAATTCCTGCATCGTACCTGTACTTTTTCACAAGGTAAGCCACCGCAGGAGTCGGGACTATACCTAAGAGCAAAACATCGGCGCCTACCGAGCAAAGACCTGCCGCAATAGATGATTCCAGCATTTCCGATGAAATTCTGGTATCCATACCAATCAAAACTTTAGGCCGTTTTACATTAGCTGAGAGCACCATTGCTGTTGCTCTGCCAATTTGCATAGCAAGCTCACATGTTAAATCAAGATTTGCTAAGCCTCTCGCACCGTCTGTACCGAATAATCTGCCCATTAAAACACAACTCCTATTAAAATGTCATTTGTTGTTGTCCGGGCATCGGAATTCCTAAATGATTATAGCCTGCAGGTGTCACAACTCTGCCGCGAGGTGTTTTGCTTATAAATCCAAGTTGTAAGAGATACGGCTCATAAACATCTTCTATGGTAACTGCTTCTTCGCCGATTGTAGCAGCTATTGTTTCAAGTCCTACAGGGCCGCCGTTGTAATTTCTTATCATTGAAGTCAGAAGCAGTCTGTCAATATTATCAAGACCAAGCTTGTCGATTTCCATTCTAGATAAAGCAAGATTTGCACTGTCAGCAGAAATCGTGCCGTCACCAACAACTTCAGCAAAGTCTCTTGAACGCTTAAGAAGTCTGTTTGCGATTCTCGGAGTACCTCTTGAACGGGAAGCAATTTCCAATGCCCCTTCTTTTTCTATGCCGATTCCAAGTATATTAGCACTTCTGCTTACTATTTTACCCAATTCTTCAGGAGAATATAACTCAAGGCGGAGAACAACACCGAATCTGTCACGAAGAGGAGCAGAAAGCTGACCTGCTCTCGTCGTTGCACCTACAAGAGTAAAATGCGGCAAATCAAGTCTGATTGAACGTGCTGACGGACCCTTACCAATAATGATATCAAGAGCATTATCCTCCATTGCAGGATAAAGAACCTCTTCAACAGCTCTTGAAAGACGGTGGATTTCATCTATGAACAAAACATCGCCCTCATTAAGATTTGTAAGCAGAGCTGCTAAATCACCCGGTTTTTCAATCGCAGGACCTGATGTTACACGGAAATTAACACCCATTTCATTGGCGATGATGCCCGCAAGTGTTGTTTTTCCGAGACCGGGAGGTCCGTAAAGCAGAACATGGTCGAGAGCCTCATTACGTTTTTTTGCTGCTGCTATATAAATTTTCAGATTTTCCTTAACCTTCTCCTGACCTATATAATCGTCAATCGTTCTCGGTCTGAGAGAAAGTTCAAGGTCAACATCCTCGGGCGAATAATCAGGAGTTACTATTCTGTTTTCAAAATCTGTATCCATTACTCTTCACTCCTTCGTTAAGACATAAGTTTTTTCAAACCAACTTTGATAAGCTCTTCCGTAGACAGAGATTTATCAGCACCCTTGAGGGCATTCTGCGCTTCCCCTCTCGTGTATCCGAGAGAAACAAGAGCCGCCGCAGCTTCTGACAAAGCTCCTGCCTCATTTGAAACAGCCATATCCTCTTCTTTAAGAATACCGACTGCCTCTTCAAGGTCAATTTTAAGCTTATTTTTAAGTTCAAGCACAACTCTTTGCGCAAGCTTCGGACCTACTCCCTGCGCTTGCGTGATTGATTTCACATCACCGACAGCTACGCTTGCGGCGAGTGCCTCGGGACTGAGCCTTGACAAAATTGCAAGAGCAGCCTTTGGTCCCACACCGGAAACGGAAATAAGCTGCTTGAAACATTCAAGCTCCTTTTTATCGTAAAATCCGAACAAATCCATTGCATCCTCACGGACATTCAGATATGTAAAAACAAAAGCTTCTTCACCGTTTTTCGGCAATCTTTTCAAAGTATTTGCAGTTGAAAAACACATGTATCCTACTCCGCAACATTCAATGGCAAATGAAGTTTCATCAGAAAAAATAAGTTTTCCTCTCAAGCTGTAATACATTATCAGGTCGCTCCTATCTATCTGAGTTTACCAAGTAATGAGCCGTGTGCATGAGCATGACAAATCGCCATTGCCAGAGCATCAGCCACATCGTCAGGCTTCGGAATTTTATCAAGATGAAGAAGCATCTTCGTCATTTCCTGAACCTGTTTTTTCTCTGCCCTGCCGTAACCGACAACACTCTGTTTCACCTGCAAGGGTGTGTATTCAAACGCAGGCAGCCTGTTCTTCTGCGCCGCCAGCATAATAACGCCTCTCGCCTGTCCGACATCAATAACTGTTTTCTGGTTAGAATTAAAAAATAATTTTTCAATTGACAAAGCATCAGGATGAGTACGCTTTATCAATTCATCAACACCGTCATAAATTACCTCAAGACGGTTATTAAAAGGCATACCTGCAGGAGTAGTGATAGCGGAATATTCAATAACACTGAAGTGATTGTTTTTATACTCAATTACACCACAGCCTACTATCGCATAACCCGGGTCAATTCCTAAAATTATCATCTCGCACGCCTCATAAACACAATTTTCAATATTATCAAGATATTATAGCACATTTGTGCGCCCAAAGCAAGAAAAACAATAAAGAAATACACATAAAATTATAAGTGGCGACCACACTTTGCGGTCGCCGTAAATTATTTATAATATATAGTTTTCAAATCTCTGTCGATATTGATAGTCTTCAGATATTCTATCTCATCAAGCCTTGCTTTTTTCCAGTAAAATGGAATCATCAGTTCTTTTTTATACGGCTTGACATAAACAGAAACCGCACCGCTGTTGTTAGCACCCACAACATCAGTAAAAAGCCTGTCACCCACCAATGCCATTTCATGAATTTCAACTCCTGCTTCTTCAGCAGCCTGAAAAATCATCTTTGTATCAGGCTTTTCCGCAGGTCCAAAAGACGTACATCCAAAAATTTTTCCCATGACCTTTGCTCTGAGTGAAAAAGAATTTGAAATTATAACTACCCTGAAGCCTGCCTTTTTAACTGTTTCAAGCCATTTTCTGACACCTTTTATAGGTGTAATAGTGCAGTCATAAACCGATGTGTTATCAAGGTCAATCGCAACTGCCCTGACACACATTTTTTTCAAATCTTCAACTGTAATATCAGTAAGACAATCAAAAGAAAATTTAGGTGTTGCGTTTTGAGAAAAATCAGTCATCTGACATCTCCGCTTCTTTGATAATTTCATCAGGAATTGCTTCGCCGTGCTTTACAAAGGTAATGCAAATGAAAGAAATTATAAATGCGATGGGACTGAAAACAAAGAGCGTACTGTAGGTTCCTGAGAACATGCGGAAAATACCGAATACGATAGGAGCAGCAATCTGTGCTGAGAAAGTTGCTGTGTAATAGTATCCTGTAAATGTACCGATTTTTTCCTGACCGCCGATTTCAAGAACAAGAGGAAGTGTATTAACAGTAATGAGCATATTTGCTACACCGCCGATAACAAGAAGAATCCAAATCATCCAATTAAGAGCAGGACTGTCTTTGAAGAAATAAACGATTGACAAAGTAGCAAACAGACCGAGACCTAAAAGAATAGTTTTCTTTCTGCCGATTTTTTTACCAAGCTTACCTGCGGGAATAGCAGCAGCCATTGAACATACAGCAAACACAGCCATAAGGAATGTAGCCTCAGCAGTAGTCTTGTGAAGAACCTCTTCTGCAAAAAGAGCAAAGAAAGTTGTAATTGCATTTGAACCGCAGAAAAGGAAGAAAAGACCTGCAAGCATAAAGACGAGACTGAATCTTTCGCTTCTTGAAAGCTTGTTAGCTTTAAGACGTTCTTTTTCTTCTTTCTGAGCCTTGGCAACAGCCTCTGCTTCTCTGTTATCAGCAACTGCTTTAAGACGGCTGTCAGGTTCTTTCACACCAAAGCGAAGAACAAAGACAGCGATAATCATAACGATTGAGCCAATAAGGAAAACATAAGGATATGTTGCTGTTTCTTCAAAGTTTCCTTTTCCGTAAATTGCGTTGAAAACAAGAGTAATAACAGTACCTGAAATCATGCCGACAAGGCTGCCGGCACCACCGCAAAGGTTGATAATAGCATTGCCTTCACTTCTGAGCTCTGAAGGAGTAAGGTCAGGCATAAGTGCAACAACAGGCGCTCTCCAAAGAGACATTGTAAAAACAAAAAGAATAACTGTTGTCATAAGAAGCGGAAGAGTTCCGTTTGAAAGGAAAACAACAGGAATCATTGCAAAAATAAGAGCAGAAACGGGTGCACCGAGGAAAATAAAGGGTCTGCGTTTACCATACTTTGAATGGCATCTGTCTGAAAGTTTACCGAATGTAGGTTGGAAAATAACACCGAAAATATTATCAAATGTCATAATTATACCGATAAACAACGGTACGAGTGAGAAATCCGCATTACCCTGCGCTTTTGAAAAGTCAAGAAGCACGGGGAATTTTTCCATAAGAGCATTACTCCAAGCATTGATCGTTGCATTGCTTGTAAGAACTGCATTGAGAATTTTTGTAATGTACGGGTCATAAATTGCCCATGCAATTGAAGTTGACATAAAACCAAAACCGATAAGAACCGTCTTTTTTATGTCAAGTTTAAGTTTTTGTGACATAACAAAACTCCTTTTCTTTTTTTGTTCCTGTTTATTATATATTTTTTTCATCAAAACAGCAATACATTTTTTAAATTTTGTTAAAATTTATTGGCGTGATTTTCTTTTTTTCGGACAAACAAGTTCAACGGCCTGCTTGTTGTTATAAATTTCAACATGTCTGAGTTTTCCTGCATTTTCACCGTCAATAAGCCATTCAACATTCTGCTCTGACTGAAATGTTATTTTATCTGCCTGAATAAAAATCACGCTTTTACCGTCATAGTTCTGAGAACGAAGTTTATTGAGGAGCACCGGAACCTCAGCAACACTTTTGATTGCAGGAATAAGAATAATTTCAAACTTGCCGTCATTAAGTCTTACACTGTCTTTTCTGAGTTTAAACACACCGCCTACAGATGTCGTATTAGTCACTGAACCGAAAATGAAATCTCCCTCATACGTTTCGCCGTCACATTCGATTTTCATTGTACAGGGCTTTATATCAGTAAGTTTTGTCAAAGCCGACATTATATACGCAACATGTCCGAAATTATTTTTCATTTTCTGGGAAGTGGAAAGTGAAGCATTCACACCATATCCAAATGACGCTGTGCAGATAAAATGCCTGTCATTAAATGTTCCCACGTCGCAAAAGTTCGTTTCTCCTCCGCTTATCAAAGAGGAAATACCATGAATTGTCTGAGGAATTCCTATTGCTTTTGAAAAATCATTTGTAGTGCCGTTGGGTATATATGCAACGGGTTTCTTTTCTTTAAGTTTCATTATCCCGCTGACAACCTCATTCAATGTTCCGTCACCGCCTGCACAAGAAATCACGTCAAAATCCTCAGCTCTTTTTTCTGTTATATCAGTAGCATCACCGCTGAAACGTGTTTTGTATACAGTAATATCATAATTCTCCGTAAGACCTTTACTTATAAGCTCATCAACTGTTTTTCTGTTGCGTGTCTTTCCTGAGCAGGGATTGACAATAAGTAACATTTTCTTTTTCGACGTAATCACCCCTTAGTACAGCTCGCCATCAAGCGACTGTTGTTTATTTATTTGCCACTCATCTGTTATATATTCTCCCAAATCAAGACGCACAAAATCATGAGTTCCTGTTCTTTGGTAAAGATGAGGTTCAGACATGTAGTTTTCACCATAAACATGTTTCAGAAATTCGTCATATTTTTCAGGAACAGGAACACACATTCCCTCAAAATCAATTTCTGTCAGATTTTCAATATATTCCCGTCTAAAAGCACCTTTGTTTATGTTAAGACCTGTACCGTCTATGAGAAAATCAGAATTTTTCCCGTTATAAAGCTTCAACATTTTATCGGAAAATCTGTGGAGAGTTTTAAACGGAATCCTCATGATAAACGGTTTTATAAGACGTGTCATCATGTATCCGTTCATACTTCTGTCTGCTTTGCCTGTCCATCTGAGATTGAGAAAACGAATTGCAGTTTTAACAAGATTTATATGGAGATTTTGTTTTTTACGCACAGGTGAAGTTGTGTCGTACACAAAAACATCAACGAATACTCCATCCTCAATTCTGTACTGAGAAGAAAACTTTGTTGAAAAATATGTATTTTTAAGTCTTATTTTATCAAATAGGTAATGACAGTTCTCCTCTGTTGTATATGAAGCATAAGCAAATCTTGTTTTATCAATTTCAAAAGGACATATTTTTCTGAATTTTTCAAAATCTTCACGAAGCATACCGATATCCAGATCATCGTCCCACGGAATGCTTTTACCGTATCTCACGGCACCTAAAAGACTTCCGCCTGTCAGAAAATATTTTATGCCGTTATCTTTACAAATACGGTCAATCTCTTTCAATATTTCATTTTCCGTTCTTTTCAGAATCTCAAGTTTTGAGCAATACTGATTAAGATTTTTGCTGTAATCATATTCTAAGCCGAGAGTTGATGATACCGTCAGATATATCGCGGTTTCAAAGTCAGTTTCGCTGAAGCCCTCAGATTTGATTTTCAGAGGACAAAGAGCTCTCATTTTTTTCTCTGTCCGTGCAGAAAGCGTACATACAAGTGAAAATTTTTCATTAAACACAGAATGGATTTTCTGCTTGATTTCACAATCAGACGCTTTAAAAGAAGAAACATTATAGATGTTTCCGTTTTTCAAGGCACTAAGACACAATAAAACCGCGGAAAGTGCATCACGTATGTAAGTGTATCCGCATACCTCTGCGCAATCTTCATCCGTTACTGAGATTTTACCGTCTTCAATTTCAAATTTGCTGTTTCTGCATCCGGGACCTATAATTTCATCAAAAATCAAAAGATTTGCAGGTACTGTTTTATGCAGCTCTTTTGATTCTTCAATTACAGTTTTATCTTCTGTCAGACAAATATACTCCCTCTCGGAAACAGCAAACCCCTTGTCATTGCAGGGCAAAGAATTGTCATCGCAAATTATGCACCTACAGCACTTACCTGTCAAAACAAATTCTGATGTCTGCCTCATAAGTTTTGCTTTATCCTTACTTCCGCAAAGAACTGCAACAACACATTTTTTCTGAGTATCATCTTTTATAACATTCGACGTAACATCTTTCAAAACCTCGTAAAGATAACTACCGTCTTCTCCGATTATTACAAAATCTGAATAGTCAGATTTCAAAGCAGAACGAGCAAATTCAATTTCACTTTGATAAAAAATATCATGAGTCAAAAAAATCACCTTAAGTCATAATAATCTTTTCTATTTTCTCGCCGTCAAATTTCATTTCATCAATACAAAGCATTCTTGAGTTACAGTCAGTTTCTTCAAGAGGTCTGCGATGATAAACTATAAACCAGTTGTCACCATCTTGAAAATATCCGTGATGTCCGGGAGCTTTGGCAACAGACATATCCGTAGAAAGAATCAGTGTTCCGTCACTAAAAGGACCTGACGGGCTATCGGTAACAGTATAACAAACACCGTATGTGTCATCTGTCCAATTTCCTCTTGACCACATAAAATAATATTTTCCGTCCTTTTTTAACATACAAGGACCTTCTCTGTAATCAGGCGGTGTTATTTCTTTAAAAATTTCACCATCTGAAAAAGGAACAAAGCCATTCATTTCATCATTCATAATGCAAAGATTGCAGTGCCCCCAACCTCCGTAGTAAAGATAAATCGTGCCGTCATCATCTTTGAAAAGATGCGCATCGATCGGCTGAGCACCATTGATAATTTTACCAACAAGAGTTTCTCCTGTCAGTGTTCTGAAAGGACCTTCCGGTCTGTCAGAAACTGCTATTTCCAATCCGCCGGGTTCATTGTCAGAATGAATATCATTTATAGCAAAAACCAGATAATATTTTCCGTTCTTTTCAATAACCGTAGGTGCCCACACTGCTTTTTCAGCATAAGGAAAATCACTCATTTCTATTATTCCCTCATGCTTCTGCCACGTTTCACCGTCAGTTGAAGAATAAACATCAATATTCAGTTGTTCTTCATACGGAGCAGAGCGTGTCGCATAAATATAATACTTTCCCTCGTATATTCTCGCTTCGGGATCAGCGTGCCAACCTTCTGCAATATTATTGTTTCTAACCAGCATAATTAATCACCATTGCATCATTTATTGTGAACAGGATAATTATAGTAAACATCAGGAACAAAGTCAATAAAACTTTTGCAAACAAAAGCACCGCCGTCGGCAAAAGCAGACAGCGATGCTGCAATCTGTTACTCTTCCTCAGTCTGTTCAGGCTTTTCAATGAAAGTATCGGCCTTTTTTGAAGTGAAGAATTTCAGATTATTTTCAACATTCTCTTCTTCTATATAATCTGAATCAATATTTTCGTCAGTGTTTTTCCTGCTTTTCTTTGACAGAATAACACAGACAATTGCTGCAGCCAAAGCAAGAACACCTATAATGATCGGAACCAACGATGTCGGCTGACCCGTTGCAGGGTTCGGGTACACTGCCTGCGTATTTTCAAGTGCAAAAGCGGAAATTGCCGCACCGAAAACACCTAAAAACATAAGTGCTGCCAATACTATAGCTACAACTCTTATAACCTTTTTGTTGAACATATAAACAACCTACCAGAATTATTTTATTCCGAGAATTTTCTTCATATCCTCTGTAATCTCAGCAGTGATTCTGTCAGCATCCTCGAAGCTGCTTGCATGTGCAGTGATGTAAATTTTTATCTTGGGCTCAGTACCTGAAGGACGTACAATTGCAGAACAAGCATCTTCAAGAGAGTAAGACAAAACATTTGACTTCGGCAAATCAATATGAGTCATAATACCGCTTGACGTCTCAGTAGCAACACTTGTTTTGTAATCAGAAACCTTAACAACATCAAGGTTTGCAATCTCTGTGGGTGGGTTCTGACGAAGTGATTCCATCATATTGCTCATAGTTGCCATACCTTCGGCGCCCTCAAAAGCAAAGTTGAGAAGAGTATTGAGGTAAATGCCGTGTTCAGCATAAATCTCGTTCATAACATCTGCAAGAGTTTTGCCCTGTTTTTTGTAATGAGCTGCCATTTCTGCAATAAGCATTGCAGCAACAACACCGTCCTTATCACGAGCATAAGTTCCTGCAAGATATCCATAGCTTTCCTCCATGCCAAGAATATAGCGTTCAGCTTCACCCTTTTCTTCAAGCTGAGTGATAAGCTCACCGATATATTTGAAACCTGTGAGCAAATCTGCAGTTTCTGTATTATATTTGTCAGCAATTGATCTGATAAGTTCACTTGTAACAATTGTTTTGACAACAATTGGATTTTTCGGAAGAGTACCTTCTTTTTTCTTTGTTGAAAGGATATACTCTGTAAGCATTGCACCAACTTCGTTACCTGTCATAAGGCGATAATCATCACCTGTTTTTACCGCAATACCAACGCGGTCACAGTCAGGGTCAGTTGCAAGAAGAAGGTCGGCACTCTCCTCATCTGCCATTTTAAGAGCACACTCAAAAGCCTGACGGATTTCAGGGTTGGGATAGGGACAGGTAGGGAAGTTTCCGTCAGGATTCTCCTGTTCGGGAACAACTCTTACATCAGTAAGTCCAAGTCTTTTAAGAATTCTGCGAACAGGCTTGTTACCTGTGCCGTTAAGAGGAGTATATATAATCTTTAAGTCACTGTCTTCGCATGCATCTTTATCAATTCTCTGCTCTTCAACGTTATCAAAGAACTCTTTGATAAGCCAATCTTCAATATATTCAATCTTCTTATTTCCAACTGCAGCATCAAAATCCATAACCTTAACATCATTAAAGATGTCAACCTTCCGGATATATTCGTAAGTTGCTTTTGCACCCTCATCCGTCATCTGGAACCCACGGGGATCATAGCACTTAAAGCCATTGTATTTTGCAGGATTATGGCTCGCTGTAATAACAATGCCTGATGAACATTCAAGACGCCTTACTGCAAACGACAGCATAGGTGTAGGAACAAGTTCTTTATAAAGATAAACTTTAATTCCGTTAGCAGCCAGAACGCAGGCTGCACTTTTTGCGAAAAGATCAGATTTGATTCTCGAATCATGTGCAATAGCAACGGAAGGTTTCTCAAAATTCTCCTTAAGATAGTTTGCAAGTCCCTGTGTTGCCTGATTAACAGTGTAGATATTCATTCTGTTTGTACCGGCACCGATAACTCCCCTGAGACCGCCTGTACCAAATTCGAGTGAACGATAAAATCTGTCATTAATCTCGTTCTCATCACCTCTGATGTTTTCAAGCTCAGAAACAAGGTCTGGATCATTTTTTGCATTTTCACACCATAAATCGTACAACTGGTTGATATTGCTCATAAAATTCATTCCTTTCAGAAAGTTTAAAATTATTCATTATATATTTTAATCCTAAACGGACTTAATGTCAATAAAATATTTGCTACAAATTACGACAAACGTAAAAAAAGGCAGGAAAGTGAATACTCTCCTGCCTTTAAAACTACCAATTCATTTGTTGTTCAATGCTGCCTTCAAACACGCCCATGTTCTCAATTATATCAGCATCTTCCTGAGTCACCTGACCGTCGTGGTTTACATCCATTGCTTCAATATGAGCTATTGAAAACTCATCTTTCTGCAAGTAACCGTAAACGTACATCGAAACAATAAATGCATCCTGGCCGTCTACCGTACCGTCAGCATTTACATCACCGTAAATCAGAACAGGCAATGTTCTGTAAATGTTGCCGCTGCTGTCGAGAAGAACAAGATTGTCTCCAGTACCAATCATCACATCTTCGCTCTTGAAGTTGCCGTCTTTGTCTACAACCGCTATGTTTTCATTCGAGAACTGAAGTTCAAGACTTTCTGCAGTATAAACACCAAGAGTAAATCCGTAAACGCATATATCATCTCTCAGTTTAATAGTTGCATTATCTTTGAGAACAAAGTTATCAGCTCTGAGATAATTCAATTCATCAAGAGTGTATGTAGTATCAACTACAGCGAATTTTCCCGCGTATTTTGTTACATCATCTGTGTTTTCGGTATTAATAATCTGTGTGTCGACATAATATTTTTCAAAATCAACACTTGCAATCAAATCAGGGAATGTGATTTCCTGTACGATCTCTTCCCCTGTATCTTCGTCATACACAGCCTCAGGTTTCACAACATTTATAACGTGACCGTCAGTCAGATAAACAATATTTGTTCCGTCAACGCCTGCACCGTCATGGATATTAAACGTACCGTTAGAATAAACCCCTACACCTGTATTATCAAAAATTGTGCCTGCAAAGAAGTCAAATGAACCGTCAGAGATATGAATAGCGCCTATCTTGACATTGTTTTCTGTCACTTTACCGCCATGCATTTCAACAATACCTACAGATTTCACTGCACTGTCAATTTCATCGCAGCCGAAAATAACCGTACCTGAATAAATCTCCAAAGAACCATTTTCAACATCAATCAGTGTTTCACCTGTAATATTTGCACCGTTAATATAAAGAACGTCTGTTTCGTAATCATCAACATCTGTTCCAAGTGAAAGCACAGCACCGTCAACGACTCTGAACATGGGTCCTTCCATACCGACTGCAGCCGAAATTGTGTGAGGCATGCCGTCTGATTCAAACGAAATGTCACTGCCGATTACAACTGTTTCACTCACTGTAATATCATCAATCAAAGTTATGATAGCAGGACTGTCGCCGATATCGACAAGTGCCTCTTCAAGAGATGTATAAGGAACAGTATCTGAATTAAAGAAGCTTGCAGTTAAAACATACTTGATTTCACTTGTTGTAAGTCTGCCGCTTGAATTGATGTGCCATTCCATGCTTTCCTCAGGTGTAATACTGCACAGACTTGCATTCATAGCTGTGTAGTCACCGTCAACAACGCGCACACCTTCTTCATACACTTCAGGTGTGATAGCAACAATTGAAGAGGAATAAACAGACTTAGCTGCCATTGTTATTTTTTCACCTTTTGGAAGGAAAACATCATTTGAAGAATCAATATTAGCTGCTGAGTAAAATTCAACACTACCCGTGTTGTAAATACCTGCACCGTCAAGCGTTGCGGTGTTATCATAAACAGAGCCGTCATAGATCTTCAGTTTGCCGTTATCTGATACACTGAAAGCACCGCCGTATGATGCAGAATTCATATATACCGCACCGCCGAGAAGGTTCATCGTACCGCCGCCTACATAGAAAGCGCCGCCTTCACCCGATGTGTTATTGTTGATATCTGCACCGCTGTTGATATTAAGCACACCACCGGCATTGAAAACAACACCGCCTGCAAGCTTTGCGTTATTGTTCGTAATTTCAACGGCATAAATATTCATTGTGCCCTTATTATATGCCACGCCGCCTGCCTGAAGACCCGTGCCCGCCGAAATGCTGCCGGAATAGAAATTGACAGTACCGTTATTGCTTACAAAACCACCGTTAAGAGCAGTGTGATTAACGGCAATTGCATCGTAAAAATTAAGTGTACCGCCATCTTCGACAGTTACCATTGAGTCAGCAAATGTTTCATTGAGAATATCAGTAACATTATTTCCGTCAATAGTAAGTGTCGCATAAGCTGCATCATCAGAACCGAAATTAAGAGTAGCACCGTCTTTTACAATAATCGGCTCGTCAAACAATGACTTATTACGTAAAAGCATGTTTTCTTCTACAGTAGGAATAACTGTAACATTACCCTGCACAGTTGCTGTAGATGTTATAGTTACTTTAGCCATAAGTTCAACCGTACCAACACCTGTACCGATTTTATCAAAAGCTTCATTAAGAGTTTTAAAATATGATGTTTCAGTGTTACCTATAACCTTACAAACAAGACCGTCTTTAAGGAAAGAAACGCTTTCAAGGGAATTATCGTAAAGATCATAGTCTGCAGAATATGCAAATGACACAAGCTGCGGATAGTAAACAAAGTAATCGGAATCAGTTGTTGCAACCCATGCCTGACTCGTAAATCCGGACATATTGTCAAGGCAGCTCTCACCTGTCATCTGTGTTGTTCGCAAACCTGTCGCTCTCTGGTCGGTTACTTTGTTTCCATCAGCATCAAGAACTTTATTTCTGTCGTAGTATGAATTTGTCACAGTACCATTCGAAAGGGCTCCGAGAATTGCGTTACCGTCATTTGCAGCAGTAACATTACCGATTGAGTATGTATTTGTAATAGTTGCCTGAAGTCTGAGCTGTCCTGCAATACCGCCTGCTTTTGAAGAAGCTGTAATATCGCCTGTATTGTAACAATCGCTTATCGTACATGTACTTACTCGTCCTGCAATACCGCCTGCGTAACCCGAAGTTGCAACAACACTTCCCGAGTTGAAGGTGTTGGAAATATCGGCATAGTTTTCACCAACAATACCGCCAACCACTGATTCTGCAGTAACTGTATTTGAAGAACAGCACGTTGCAACAACAGAACCTTCAATATTCACACCCGCAATACCGCCTACATACGAAGTACCCGTAATTTCTGAATTCAGGCTCGATGTATCTGTAATGATACCACCGTTCTCGCCGACAACACCGCCTACATTTTCAATACCGTTAACTGTTGTATAAACAACCTTTGCTCTTTCAACCGTACCGTAAGATAAGCCTACAACAGGACCTACACTGTAACCGCCGTTTATATAAGATTCTGCAACAGTAATGTTAGAAACAACCGCATTAGAAGTGGTAGCGCCGAAAAGACCTACTGCATCACCGGAAGTTATATACATACCTCTCACTGTAAAACCGTTACCATAAAATTGACCGTCGTACTGGTAAATATCTGTACCGATCGGTGTCCATTCGTTTGAACCTTCACCGAGATTACCTACATTGAGAACAATACTGTTTGAGAGAATAGCATTTGCACCGGTATTCTGCTCAACACCTTCAAGTGTACCGTTTACCAGAGCTGCAAACCATGCAAGCTCACGTGCATTTTTTATGTAATAGAAATCACCTTCAAGCGAAAGCTCAGGTTCAGACATTGTACCGTCCCACAGATTCTGGTCAACCTGCCATGAAAGAATAGGATAGCTATCATTAGCCTTAAGATAATCATAGTAAAAGTCGCTTAATGTGCCGTTTAACAAAGCTACAAAGGAGTGACGTTTCATTTCGTCCGTTTCCATAGCTAAACCGTTATCCTCTTTGCCTGTAAAAAGAGTTGAATCATAATAACAGTTTGTAATTTTTGAAGAATAATAGAACGCTGCAATTGCACCTGTAAGACCTGCAGGCTCTGAAATCGACACAACATCAGATGCGTTGTAGCAGCTTGAAATATCACCAACATTATTACCTGAAATACCTGCAACACGAAGGTCTCCGTAGACATTACCCATATTGTAACAACTGATAATCAGCGAACCTGAGTTTGTTCCTACAATACCGCCTACATATTTACCTGTTGAATAAACCTCGGCTGTGTTATAGGACTGAGAAATTGTAGCCTCAGAAAAAGCACAACCTGTAATACCGCCGATTCTGTTTCCCGTAGCACTTATCTTTCCGCTGAATGAACAATAAGAAATATTGCCCTCATCAAGAAGATATCCCGTAATACCGCCTACATTATCTCCGCCGATAATGTTTGCATTTACCGAACAGGATGTGATTGACGTTCCGTTGTCAGAATAGCCTGCAATACCGCCGACATTATTACCTGCACTGATATTTGAAGACTCAATTTTAACATTTTTTATCTGTGCTCCTGAAAGATAGCCAAAAAGGCCCTGATAATTTTTGTCGTTTGCAATGCTGAGACCGTAAATAGTGAAGCCTGCACCGTCAAAAATACCGCTGAACACTCGTCCTGTATCAGCATAATCAGCAATAGGCGTCCATTTATTTGCATAATTATTTTCTTCAACATTATTAAGATAAATATCGCAGGTCAGGCGTCCTTTCAAAGTCACATTACCTGCATCGCTATTAACCTGATTTGCAAACCAAGCAAGATCCTCTGCACTCTGCAGAAGATAATAGCCGTCACTCGTTCTTGATGGCACAACGGTGGAAGCACCTCCAGTCCATACAGATGCAAATGCCGTCAAAGATGTTGCACTTAGTGCCATAATCAACGCGAGAATACACACCATAAATTTATAAAATTTTCTTTGTCTCATACTGTAGCCTCCGGGATTTAAAATAGGCAAATATATACCCATATAATAATATACCAATTTAATCAAAATTTCAATGTTTTTTTATTAAAAAGTATCAAATTTTCTTAAAATATCAACAAAGATTTATTTAAACTGCTTTCAAATAAAAAAATATTCCACACTTTACAGAAAAGTGTGGAATAAAATTAAAAATCAAAAGTTTTTCTGAGCCATCCTGATGAAAACTCAACCCATCTGGCAGCATATTCGTTCGGAACAATGCAAACCTCTTTAGTTCCTGTTGACATTCCGTGACCGCCGAAGGGAAACACATGCAATTCAAAAGGAATTTCTTTTTCCGATAAAGCAGAAGCAAACATCAGAGAATTTCTCACAGGCACTCCGCCGTCTTCCGCTGTGTGCATAATAAATGTAGGCGGAGTATCTGACGATACGTTGTTTTCAAGAGAATATTTTTTTATCAATGCCTCGTCGTTTTTATATTCACCGAGAAGATTTTCCTTTGTTCCGACATGAGTCAAAGCACCAAAGGTAAGAACAGGATAGCAAAGGATAGCAGCATTTGGCTTGTTGCTGCCTTCAGGAATATCAAGTTCTTCAAAAATCGCCTTATCATTCCACATTGTTGCAAGACTTCCCGCAAGATGCCCGCCTGCTGAAAAACCGATAATTGCAATTTTATCTTCTTCTACATTCCATTCCTCTGAATTTTCTCTGATTATTGACATTGCCAGTGATGCTTCAAGCAAAGGCTGACTGAAATCAGGCATTCTCATCGAAGCTTTTTCTCCAACCGAATAACGCAAAATAAAGCAGTTGAATCCAAGCGCAAGATACTGATTTGCAATCGGCTCAGCCTCTCTGTCAGAGCACATTCCATAACCGCCACCGGGGAAAATAAGTATTGCAGGGCGTTTGTTCGTAGGAAATTCATGGGATGTTTCACGAATATATGTATCAACATAAACATCTTTTCTGTCTTCAAAAAGATAAACTCTCTCACACTTCATAAGTTTATTCTCCTAACACCTTAACACCGCCGCAAGGACGGATTGAAAGAACGTAACAAGATTTTTCACCGAAAACTTTTTTTATTTCTGTAATATATTCATCAAGGATTTCGTTTGGAACAAAAGCCTGCATCGTTCCTGCAAAACCGCCTCCGTGAACTCTCCATGCACCTTTGCCCTTAAGAAGTCTTTCTGCGATACAAAGACCGATGCTCAATGGCTGGTCCTGAGGTGCTGACGAAGGATAAACATTCTGATTGTACATATATGAAGAACGTCCGCTTTCAATTATACCTGTCTTAAAAGCTTCAAAATCACCCTTTAAAAGAGCATTTGCTTCAAAATCAACCCTTGCATTATCCTCAAAGAAATGCATGGCTCTGAGAACCGCTCTGTCCCCTGCTTTTTCTCTCACTTCAGATACCCTTCCGTAAAACTCCTCAGGGCATACTTCTCTCAAAACTTTCTTTCCGAAAACTGCCGCCGCAGATTCCATTTCCGTTCTTACAGCACCGTATTCAGGTGTAAGGTCAGCATGGCTTCCGCCTGTGTTTACAATACAAAGCGAATGTCCGCAAGATGCAAAATCAAAGTCAAGTTTAGTTATTACAGGCTCTTTTGTATCCTTAAAATCAATCTCAACAAAACCGCCTACAGATGATGCCATCTGGTCCATAAGTCCACACGGTTTATCAAAATATTTGTTTTCTGAGAACTGAGCAATCTGTGCAATTTCGACAGGTGAAATTTTCCCGTCATTAAACATATAATTAAGTACCGTTCCGATAAGAACCTCAAAAGCTGCCGAGCTTGAAAGTCCTGAACCTGAAAGAACAGAAGATGTTGTATACGCATCAAAAGCACCGACATTGTAGCCTCTCTCAACAAATCCTGCATACATACCTCTTATAAGCTCCTGCGATGTACCGAAGCCCTCAGGATGCACGCTTAAATCGGAAATATCAACAGTATCCATATCATAGCCTACAGATTTCACTCTGGTAATGTTTCCGTCTTTTTTTGTACAAACTGCCACCGCGTCAAGATTTACTGCAGCCGCAAGTACCTTACCGTTATTGTGGTCCGTATGATTTCCGCAGACCTCTGTGCGACCCGGAGCGCTGTAAAAACTGAGAGCGTCATTTTTACCATACTCCTTTTCAAACAAATCTGCAAGATATACATATCTTTCTCTCTGTTCTTTTACGGCACTATCGGTAACATAAACTCTTTTGAGCTCATTATCATAAGCACCTGAATTAATTTTTGATTTTAACATCTTCTTCACCTTTCCTTTTGATGAATAAAATAATTTTTCTTGTTGCCAGCAATCCAATCCCCGAAAGAAAGCTTGAAATCATGAGGGGAACGATAAAGGATGCTGAAAAAGGGTTAAAGACATTACGTCCGATAATTGAATACGAAATGATTTTAGGCAAAAATCCCAAAACAGAAATCAGCAGATATTTTTTGAAATCGTATTTCATACCTGCATAAATATTGCTGACCGAATTGATCGGGAACATCGGTACTGCCCTGCACGCAAAAAGAAGCCACGGATTACCTCGTCCGTCACGTTCAAGAATATTCCATATCTCATCATAGTTTTTCAGAATCTTATACGGCAATGTCTTTCTTCTTCCACCTATATAATACCTTATTGAGAAAATTATTACAAGTCCCAAAACGTTTATTATTACAGAAATTGTTGTGCCGAATACCATTGCACTTGTTACGCAAATACATGATACAGGAATCAAAGACAACGGCAAAACCGCTTTTAATGTGAAAAGCAAAAATATTGCCGATAAAATTGCAACACTGTTTCTCAATTCCGTTACCCTCAATTCGAAATTCATCAGATATGCCTGATATTCCTCGTACCATAATTGCAAGCGAGGCACTTTAAAAACTGCAAGTAAAACAAAAAGAATTACAGAAAGAAAAATCAGCAAAAGTGCAAATGTCTTCATCAGATTCAGTTTTTTATAAAGTTTTTTTCTCATATTTTTCGCTCACATATTGAATTAATTTCTTTTTCTCTTTATAATTATATGTGAAAATTAACACAAAAGAGGTAAAGTATGAAAATAATTATTCTTGATGGGTACACCGTAAATCAGGGCGACCTTAGTTGGGATTGGCTTAGTGATTACGGGGAATATGCTGTTTATGACAAAACAGAAAAAGAAGATATCCTCGAAAGATGCAAAGGGGCAGATATTGTAATCACAAATAAAACACCTCTTGGCAAGGATATTCTTGAGAAATTGCCTGATGTAAAATTCATTGACCTTCTCAGCACAGGCTACAACATCACCGATATTTATTACGCAAGAGAAAGAGGTATACCTATATCAAATGTTCCTGCTTACAGCACAAAAGCTGTTGCACAGCTTACCTTCGCTTTTATTCTGCAGTTTTCATCTCGCGTTGCGGAGCACTCTCAATCAACAAGTAACGGGGATTGGCAAAAAAGCAAGCATTTCTGCTATATGGTCGCACCGCTGAATGAACTTGCAGGAAAAACCATCGGTATTGTAGGTTTTGGTTCAATCGGAAAAGAAGTTGCAAAAATTGCCGAAGCTTTTTCAATGAAAATTCTTGTAAATACCAATCATCCCGGAGAAGATTCTGAGAACTTGAAGTTTTGCAATCTTGACACTTTGCTTGAAAACTCAGATTTTGTCACACTCCACTGCCCTCTTACTGAGAAAACCACAAGTATGGCAAATCAGGAATTTTTCTCAAAGATGAAAAACTCTGCATATTTTATCAACACTTCACGAGGTGCTGTGGTAAATGAGGATGCTTTAAAGTCAGCACTTGAAAACGGTGAAATTGCAGGGGCAGGTCTTGATGTTCTGCTTAATGAACCTCCGATTGACGATAAAATTACATCTCTGAATAACGCTCTTGTAACACCTCATATTGCGTGGGCTGCAAAAGAAACAAGAGAAAGGCTCATGAATGTAACGAAAGAAAACATCAGGGCGTTTGTAAAAGGAAAGCCTATCAATGTTGTAAACTGAAAAAGGACTGTATCAATTTCTGCTTTTGATACAGTCCTTTCCTTTTACAGACTATTTATAAAATCTTTCAAGATAGTTTCTGTGAGCAACCTTCATTTCTTCATAGCAAGCCTTAGCATTCTCATAGTCACCGATAAGAGGATGAACCATAAGAGCCTTCATTGCTGCTTCATCATCACCGTTGAGTGCAGCCTCAACAGTATATTTTTCGTAAGCCTTAACAGACTGCATAAGTCCCTGCATATGTCTGTTTGTCTTTTTCTTTACAGGAACGGGAGTCGCACCGTCTGCACCGATTACTGCACTGATTTCTACAACATCATCATCTTCCATAAAGGGAAGTGTTCCGTCATTCTTGATGTTAACAACATGAACGTCTTTCTTATCATTTGCAATTGAATCAATAAGTGAAACTGCAGCAAGAGAATACTTGTGACCGCCGCGTTTATCAAGAAGAGCAGGTTTGATGCAAAGTTCTTCATCACTGTACATTTTGAGAAGGTCTTCCTCAATTTCCATGCAAACCATTGCGCGGCTCTTTTTATCTGTTTTAAGATGCTCAATTTTAGCATTTCTGTTGTAGTAATACTGAAGGTAAGATGAGGGAATACCTTCAATAGCCTTCAGACACTCAAGTGAGAAGCCGTCATCTTTGATGTTAGCCATAACCTTAGGCGAGAAACCTTCTTCAATAAGTTTGGGAAGAAGCTCTTCTCCGTCTTTAACGATCGAAGTGATCCAGCTCAAGTGGTTAAGTCCGACATAAGTTACTTCACTGTCGGGTCCGGTGATTTCTTTTACATCATCAATCATGTCAATGGGAACATTGCAAAGACCGATTGCCTTTACCTTTGTATAATTGAGAAGGAACTCAGTGATGATACCTGAGGGATTTGTAAAGTTAATAAGCCATGCATCAGGACAGATTTTTTCCATGTGATCAGTAATCTTCTGAATCTCAGGAATTGTTCTGAGAGCCTTAAAAAATCCGCCGATACCTGTTGTTTCCTGACCGATAAGTCCATACTTTACAGGAATGATTTCATCAAGATGTCTTGCGGGAAGCTTACCCACTCGCATCTGTGTAAGAACAAAATCAGCACCCTGAAGAGCAACCTCAAGGTCATCTGTGAAAACTGTTTCACATTCTATTCCTGCTTTTTTGAGCATACGAACACAAAGGTCTCCAACAATTGTACGCTTTCTTTCATCAATGTCCATAAATGAAACTTTTTTGAGTTTAAGTGAATCCTGAGCATTGATAAATCCGTCAAGAAGTTCGGGACAATATGTACTGCCTGAGCCGATGACTGCAACATTAATTTCTTTCATTTTGCATGTCTCCTTAGTTTTTATAATCTTGGAAAATCCAGTTTACACAGCCTGTAACAGGAGCCTGTGTAAGCTTAATATATTTAACTTTTTTATCTGATCTCTCAGCAATTTTCTTTTTAAGGCAATCAAGATATACTTCGTTCGGAAGTTTTGTATGAATTGAACCTGAAAGAACAACCTCAACCTCACCGTCACCGAAATTAAGAGAATTAAGATGAGATACTATGTAGTCAGCACCTCTCTCTGACATCTCATCAATAGCGCTCAGAACAGGTTTATCACCCATTTTTGATGCGGCGAAGAAGAAATCAATAAGGCTCATAATAAATCTGCCTCTTTCTTCACTTTCTGCCATTGCAAGTGTTCCGAGGAATTCTTCTTTTGTATTAACGCCGAACTCTTTCTTGAACATTTCAGTCATTGCTGTTTTTTCAAGACCGAGAACAATCTCGTCATAAATCAGCTTAAAGGACTTAACAGCAACCCATGTGCCGTTGCCTTTGTCATCTGAGAATTCACCGAAACCGCCGAGCTGTACCATTTTGCCGTCAAGGTCAATCGCATTACAGCATGTACCTGTGCCGCAGTTATAACCGATTGCAGCCTTGCCTGTTGCACCTGCTTTAACAACAATGAAACCGTCGTTAAAGATTTCAAAATTCTTAAGACCTCTTTTTTTCATCTGTGAACACATTTCATCGTGCTGATAAGGATGGTCGATGCCTGCAAGCCCCATAAGAGTAAAGCCGATATCATCAAGAGTTACTTTACCTTCCTCAAGAAGCTTTGTGATGCCGTCCCAGATAATAGTTGCAGCTTCTTCAAAACTACCCTCTAAATTTTCATGGTTACTGCCGGGAGTTTTTACCTCAGCCACAATATTCTTTTCTTCATCAAAAAGTGCATAAGCGGTTTTGGTGCCGCCACCGTCTACACCGATATAAAATGACATAAACATTCTCCTTGTCTTTCCAAATTTCAATGGGTTATTATACCACTTTTTTCAATGACAGTCAATAAATTAATTATATAAATCAATTATCTCCTGAGCTTTTTCTTTAAGGTGTTCACGAAGCTCTTCAGGTTTTCTGACATAAACAGAATTTCTGTATTGCATCAGCCATGACACAAAGCCGTCACTGATTGCCACCTGTGCTCTGAGAAAAAATCTGGTGCTGTCTTCGTTTCTGATAGTAGCGTTTTCACCGAATCTGTCAACGATATCCTCAAGCATTTCATTTTTACAGACAATTTCCACATCGCAAAGCTTACCTGAAAACATGTTGAACATTTTATTTGAATAATCAGCAACATCAAACTCACCCTTATACTCTGAAACCTCTTCAAAGGAACGGACAGGTGTATCAATAATCTTGACCTTTCTCATTCTGTCCAGTCTTGTATGCATAAGATTATCATATTTGGGATTGTTGCAAATAAGATAATAGTGGTCGTTAGACCATACAAGTGCATAAGGATTGACAACAAAATCGCGTGATGCCATAACAATTTTCTTACCCGCTTCAATTTTATGTCTTATGTAAGTAAAAGTCACTTGTTTTTTTTCTTCAATTGCACGGTTAAGCACATCAATCGTATAAAAAATTTCTTCATTAAATGTTTTAACTCTGTTTGAAATGCTCAACTGACTTTTCAGCATTTCAAACTGGTCACGACTCACAAGCGTACCGATTTTTTCAATCAGTTCCTGTGTCTTTTTGGGAGTTATAAAGTCGGCAGACTGCACTGCATCGATTATAAGCCTGACCTCAGGAAACTGAAAATTTCTTGATGCAAGGAAGTAGCCTGCTTTGGGAGATTTCACCTTTATAATATCATAGCCGTTTTCAACAAGCAGGGCAATATCAGCATAGATAGATTTTCTCTCTGCCGTTATTCCCCTTCTTGCTAATTCTTCAACAATTTCATTTGTTGAAATTACATTGTTTTCATCTGTCAGTGTCTCAAAAACATCAATCAGGCTTAAAAGCTTTTGCTTGGAACTGGATTTTGCTGTTGACAAAGGGCATTCCCCCTTTATATTTTATCTTACAAGAATTGAAAAAAGCCGTTTGTTAAGTTTAACAATTGTCTCGTTATCAATCTTCATAATGTCACGGTCGTAAGTCATAATACCGTTTGTTTCGTTCTCAACATCACTGAGCTGGGTATAAACAACTGCACTCAGACCTTTGCTGACAAGCGGAATAATCTGTCTGTTAAACAGTTTTTCGTATGCCTTGGTAAGTGACTTTTTATCCTTGTACATAAGATATCCGAAAGCTTTGTTTTCATCCATTGTGTGACCGGGAACAACGCGTGAATAGCCGCCGAATTCTGAGACAACAAAAGCTCTGTGGTCAGACCTGCCTTTTGTTACAGGAACAACATATCTGTGCATACTTCTCAGGTCGCCGCCCTTCTGGTCAAACCATCCGCTTGCATGGTCTACAACACGGGACGGGTCAAGCTGCTTTACTTTTTCGCCGATTCTCTTTGCATCGAACTGTCCCCAACCTTCATTGAAAGGAACCCAGCAACCGATTGAAACTACGTTATGAAGAGTTGACATCATCTGCTCAAGCTCATCTTCAAACTGATCTCGCCATTCCTTTTCATCACGGTTAAAGAGAGAATAAGCATCGTCTTTCACCTTAATCTGGAAGAAAGGAACTGCACCTACAAGGAAGTTGCCGGGATGTTTTGCACCGCTTACCATATCCTGCCATACAATCATTCCGATTTTATCACAATGGTAATACCAGCGAAGAGGCTCAACCTTGATGTGTTTTCTGAGCATATTGAAACCAAGGGATTTCATAACCTTGATATCAAAAATCATAGCCTCGTCTGTAGGAGCAGTCATAACACCGTCAGGCCAGTAACCCTGGTCAAGAAGTCCTATCTGGAAATACGGTTTGTTATTCAGGAACAAACGAGGTACACCGTTTTCATCTTTCTCCATAGAGAATTTTCTCATACCAAAATAACTTGTAACTGTATCTACGAGTAAATCATTACAGTAAAGTTCAAACATTACATTGTAAAGATTCGGCTTTTCCGGAGACCAGAGTTTAAAGCGCTTCATGGGAATCACATCTACACATCCGATATCAGACGTGAACACAACCTCTTCCTCATCGTCAAGCACTGTTGCTACAATTTTATAATCAGACTCAGCGGTTGTTTCAATATCAACGTGAACACAGTATTCATCAATATCAGGAGTCATTTTTATACTTGCAATATGGTATTCATCTACGGGCTCAAGCCAAACAGTCTGCCAGATACCTGTTGTAGGCGTATACCAGAACCCTGTCTGTTTAATTGCCTGCTTACCTCTCTGTTGCCAGCCTTTATCTGTGGGGTCGAAAACAGAAACATGAAGCTCGTTTTCTCCTTCCGCAAGGTAATCGGTAATATCAAAACTGAAGGGACAATATCCGCCTGTATGACCGCCAACGAACTGACGGTTTACATAAATTCTGCACTCCCAGTCAACTGCCCCGAAATGAAGGATAACTCTTTTTGAATCGTATTCATCGCCAAGCGTGAATGTTTTGTGATACCAAAGGATATCCATAGGGTCAAGCCTTTTCTCAACGCCTGAAAGGGGTGCCTCAATTGCAAAGGGAACCGTAATTTTCCCTTCATATTCTTCGGGAAAATTTTCCATTGAATCATTTACTGCATAGTCAAACTGACCGTTCAGATTTGTCCAGAGCGGTCTTTTCAGCTGAGGTCTCGGATACTCCTGAAGTGGTGCTTCTTTATTGACTTCTTTAGTCCATCTTGTTTCCATAAAAATCCTCCGTTTTTTCAAAATACATATTGCTAAATTGAGAAATGTTTGATATAATATGAGTCAACATGCGGATATGGTGGAATTGGCAGACACGTCAGATTTAGGATCTGATGGGTAATCCGTGCAGGTTCAAGTCCTGTTATCCGCACCAGAAAAAGCACTTCTTCGGAAGTGCTTTTTTCAATTAAATTCGTTCTTTCGGAACGAGTGAAATATCTTCAACATGAAACATACTATTGCATATGGAACTTTGCTTTGCAAATGGTATGAAACGAATTGTATTTCACTTAATGCGAAAGCATCAAATTTCATAAATATCGTAAGATAATCATTTCATATTTCCCATCAGGAAAATGTTTTATCGCAGTCATACTAATTTGATGCATTTTATTATTTTAATTATACACACTTTAAAACTTAATTGCAATATATTATTTGTTAATTCTGTTAAATATTGCAATTGTAAAAAATTTGTGATACAATAGTAAAAAAATCAGAAAAGGACGGATAAAAATGAAAAAAAGCACATTTTTCAAGGATTTTAAAGAATTCATTACCAAGGGCAATATTATTGACATGGCTGTCGGCGTTGTAATCGGCGGTTCTTTCGGCAAAATCGTTACAGGTCTTGTTGAAGACATAATCAACCCCTTCGTCGGCATGTTTATGCAGACCGGTGATCTTGCAAACTGGAAAACCGTTATGACAGAAGCTGTTCTTGATGAAGCAGGCAATGTTGTTACTCCTGAAGTTGCCTTCATGTGGGGCGCATGGCTTCAGACAATTATTGACTTCCTTATTACTGCGTTCTGTATCTTCGTTGTCCTTCGCGTTATCATGAAAATCAAGAATAAATTTGATGCAGCTAAAATTGCCGAAGCAGAGGCAAAGGCTGCTGAAGAAAAAGCAAAATCCGATGCTGAGCTTGAAGCAGTTAAAGCTCGTCAGACACAGCTTGAGGAAAGCACACTCAATCAGGAAAAGCTTCTCCGCGAAATCAAAGATATTCTCAGCAAAAAATAAGTTTTACATAATTTCAGCCCCGCTTTGCTATCGCCACACAAGGCAGTAATATGAAACACTAACTCATGACATTTCAAGATGAAAAACAGCGAGAAGTTTCGGCTTCTCGCTGTTCATTTATACACACATAGAAGTGCCCGAAATTCAGAACGCAGATATTGAAGAAATTAATGGGCATTTACTATAAAATCAAGTAAAAGGCTTATATATCCCCATAAGGGCGCACTTACTCACCACCGCAAAGGCAGTGACTCGCCAAGAATTAGAAGAAATGATTTATTTACCTTTGCTATGCTCACTACACCAAGTTTTTCAGCAAGTTTCTCTTGCGTAAGACCTTTTTCTTTTCGCAAGGTTTTCAAAAAGTTACCTATTTTCTTCATATCCATTGATATTCCTCCTTTCACCAAAAAGTATAGTTCGGATAAAGGAAAAAGTACACGACATAAAATGAGAATTCTGTATTTATTAAAACATTTTATCACTAATCGCAAACAAAAACAAACCGTAAGGGCGTGTCAACCACAAATTATCACATTGAAGCCAAAGTCATAACCTGTGGTGTTGGCTGCTCAGTAATTACCGCAAGTGTGTTAAACAGTAAAACGGTGCAACCCCAAACGGGGTTACACCGTATCTTTCAAAAAACATCCTCATGGGACGTACCCATTTTGCAGGGCTGTTTTTTTACATATATGGAATAGATTCTGCGGCACCCAAAACAGTCACCGTCTTTGCTGCGGCTGAAGTTGCTTTTTTCATAGCATTTTCAACATCTGTGCCCTTTGAAAGCTCCGATATAAAATAGCCTGTGAAGGTATCTCCCGCAGCAGTTGTATCAACAGCTTTTACTTTTTCAGCGGGAAGTGCAAAATATTTATCTGCATCAAAATAAACAGACCCTTTATTTCCGAGTGTCAGAACAAATTCCGTTTCCGTAAATTTTGCTTTCAGTTTATTGATCATTTTCTCAATCTCAGATTCCCCTGTCAGAGCCTCGCCTTCAACCTCATTGAGAATGAAGCAATTTACTTTATGCAAAGGAAATGCTGCCATATTTTCAGTTATCGGAGACGGATTGAAAAAGATTTTCATTTTCTTCTCATGTGCTTTGTTGATTATATAAGGCACAATATTCGTCTCGTTCTGAAGAACAATAAAATCCCCTTCAGAAAAATACGAAAGCACTTTATCCGCATATTCCTCGGTAATACTCTGATTTGCACCGCCAAAGAGAAGAATACAGTTCTCACCGGTTTCGTCAACCTGAATTATTGCATGACCTGTCGGAGCTTCAGATTTAAGAACAAACGTTGTATCTATAAAATCCTTGCTCATAAAATCAGTCAAAAAATCGCCATCAGAGCCTACCGCACCTGCATGGAAAACTTTCGCACCTGCTCTTGCCATAGCTGTTGACTGATTAAGACCCTTTCCGCCGACCTTTTTTGTGTACTCCATTGACTTCACTGTTTCACCTGGGGAAACAAACCTTTTCACATTGTAAACATGGTCAATGTTCAGTGAACCGAAATTCAGAATTTTCAACTAAATCACCTTTTTTAAAAGCCACACTCTCGCGAATGTGGCTTTTAATCATATTTTACCAAAGATATGTAATATTTTTTGCGTGGGCATTAATTCTTGCAACATCAACAGTATTGATTCTTCCGTCGCCGTTAACGTCAGCACACAAACACTCATAGCTTTCCAGAGTCGCAACACCTTTTGCATGTGCATTTGCACGTGCAGTATCAATAGTATTAACTCTGCCATCACCGTTAACATCTCCTAAAAGATTAATAACCAACTCATATGTAATCTCTTCATCGGAAACTGTTATCTCATATTCCCTTGTCGCATGATTTTCTTTAGAAACTCTGAGAATATATGAGCCTTCTGCAACACTGTCAAAACTATAGCTCTGCTCACCTGTTCCCGAAACCAGAACTGTGTAAGAAGCATCTTCATCATCTGATTTTATAAGCTCGATTTTTGTTTCGATTGTTTCCGTATTTTCCGCGTTTGTTGCAAAAGATTTTACAGTACCGGATAATTTCACACCAACACCCAGAACGGGAACGTAATCATCAGTATAGTTAGAATCACAGTTTTCACATTGATAAACCGTATATCCTTCCTCTGTCTCTGTAGGTTCTACCACAGTAGCAACATAATCATGAGGAATTTTTTCAGTATACTCATCAGTATAACTGTGAGAACATGCATAGCAGATGTGAACAGTGCATCCGGTTTTTGTACACGTAGGCGCAACTACCTCACTTTCATATAAATGACCTAACGCATCTACATACTCAGTCGTGTATGAATCACCACAAACAACACATGTATATGTCGAATATCCTCTTTCAAGACAAGTAGGTGAGGTTACCGTTTTCAGGTAATTATGAGCTACAATACCTAATGTTTTTTCTTTAATCGTATCATTGCAAACTGCACAACTGAGTACTTCAATTCCTTTTTCAGTGCAGGTAGGCTCTTTGACCACATTCCACTCACCAATAACGTGACCATTTGCAGGAATTTCAACTATTTTCTCTTCGCCGCAGATACATGTAAGGAGGTGAGAACCTGTTTCTGTACATGTAGCTTCAATTATAACAGAGTCCTTATATGTATAGAAATCGTGTTCGGCTTCTTCAAGAGATGCAAACGCAGTTTCAAGTTCTGCTGTTGCATTTGCAGCATACTGACAAGCCAACTTATATCCGTAATTCGCATTCGGTACAGACAATGCAACCTGATATGCATTGTCAAGAGCAATTATATAATTATTCCACGATTCTTCAGTGTACAAGCCCTTCTGCACATAATAACCGTTAGAGAAGGCATTGCTTGTTTTCATCATTTTACCGACAGCATTAATAGCCGCAACCTTATCAGCGTTGGTTATATAGTACATTTCCGTGGTTTCTGTAATATTTGACTGGTCCTCCCAATCATCATTCCATGAGTTAAAGCTGATTGTAAAATTGTAATAGCCTGAAGACGGCTCTGTAATCGCAAGCCATCTTCCGCTTGCCGAACGGTAAACAGCTCCGCACTTAGGCCAATCCATCTGACCTTCTCTTGATGCGCTGTTGTTGTCAGGCATTGTATCGATTGTTGACGGCGCATTGCCGGAAATCACATTAACACCGCGTGTTCTCGGGTCGCTGTAGTTCCATGCAGACTGTGTTCTGATTTTGTAGTAAAGCATAAGCTCCGACTGCTGAACGTACACAGTATTAAGTGTATCAAGCGATTCAAAGTAGCAACCGTCACTTAACTGCCCTGGATAACTATGATATGTGCCTACGGCACCTGTATGAGATTCACTGCTACTGATCAGACCGTATGTATATCCCGTAAGATTTTTCCATACAGTATTTCCGCTTTTATCAAGAATATCATACCCGATAGTATAACGGACAACGGAGTTGACATCCTCATTGATTTTTCCCGTAACTGCAAATGATTCCGTGCCGGTCACAACTGTTCCTGCAGCATAAGCAACATCAAGATAGGAAATTCCTCCCTCAGTGTAATATGGGATATAAGCATTTACAGAATTAATCTTCACCTTGTAATTGCTGTCAGTAATTGAAACATCCAAAGAAATATCTACCTCTGTACCTATTACAACATCCTCTGACAGAGTAAATGAAACAGGGTTAAAGCTTTCTGCCCCTGTGCCTGCACCTACGTCTCTTGCAGCAGTTGTAATGCTACTCATACCAATTGAAAAACAACTGACCAAAATTGCCGCAACAAGTAACAATGAAAGTAATTTTTTGCTCATGATGATACCCCTTTCTTGTTTTAATTATGGGGGACTTCTAAAAACTCATTATAATAGCTTCGTGCAAGGGGTTTTTAGAGGTCCGCTATATATTTCATAATAACATTAAAAATAAATAAATTCAACTACAAATTAAAAATTTCTTTTTAAAAAAACAAGGTCACACTCCTGAGAATGTGACCTGAGATTAAAATATTACCAAAGTTTGCTAACTTCGCGTGCGTGTGCATTAACTCTTGCAACGTCTACGGTGTTAACTCTTCCGTCGCCGTTTACGTCTGCACAAAGCAATTCATAACCGTCAAGCAGAGTTACGCTCCTTGCATAAGCATTTGCACGGGCAGTATCAATTGTATTTACCTTACCGTCACCGTTGATGTCACCGAGAAGATGAATCTTAAGTTCTGCAGTAACTGTTTCTCCTTCAACCGTAATTTCATATTCACGCGTTGCATGGTTTGCTTTTGAAACTCTGAGAACGTATGTGCCGTCAGATACACATTCAAACATGTAATCCTGTTCACCTGAACCTGCTACTGTTACAGACTGCTGTACCTCACCGTCAAGAAGAAGTTCGATTGTTGTTTCATCTTCAAAAACAAAGCTTTCAACTGTACCTGAAACTGCCGTTGCTTCTTCAAAATCAACATTAACAACGATATCCTGACCTTCGATTGAACTTGCAAAGTCAGAGATGAAAAGAACTGCGGTGAGAATAATCTGTTCGTTTGTTTCGCAGTCACGGAGTTTTGAAAGGATTGTGTTAACATCATCGTTGTCTTCGTAACCATACATCTGAATTGTTGCATGGTCATTGAGTGTTACAACTGAGTTACCTACTGCAAGAACTGTACCTGCAGGAAGATAAACTTCAACCTGCGCATCATCAAGTTCGGGAACTTCTTCAAGCTTTACTGCTGATCTGAGTTCAGCTTTAAGACCTGTGCCCTGAACAATGTTGTCAAGTTTGAGTGTTTCATCTGTGTTTTCAAGAGAAAGCTTTTCTGTGCCGATCTGAACATATGCCGTACCGGGAATGAGAGCATAACTGTCATCTTCCGCTTTTGTTTCAGATGTTACATGTGATGTAAGAGCACGGAAAGCTGTTCTTGTTTCCTCAACATCTGCAGGAACTGCTTCAATTGTGTAGCTTTCTTCTGTGTCAGTTCCGATAACATTGTAGAAGTAAGCATTACCGTCAATTGTACCTGAAACTGTTGCATTTGTGAATGAAGGAAGGTAATTATCAAGAAGAACTTCTTTTTCAACACCTGTTGTGATTGATTTTTCGTATGTTCTTGTTCCTTCAATACCGAGTGATGCGATGTCTGTCATTGTGAGAGAACCACTGACCTCGCCTGCGTTGATTACAGAACCCTTAGCAACTGTAACCTTTGCTGAATAATCGCTGAACACTTCTCC
>CAZDQE010000013.1:0-46333 GCA_964507395.1 uncultured Eubacteriales bacterium
CTTGTAAGGCAGATGCTCTCCCAGCTGAGCTATGCTCCCACATTTATTGCACTCTGCTTTGCTCTGTTTTTTAAGAGCGTTTGCATTTGCAACGTTGATAAGTATACACTAAAAGAATCCTTTTGTCAATACTTTTTTTCAATTTTTTTGAAAAATTTTTTATTTTTTTCAAAACCCTTGATTCTATTGGGATTTCAGGCAAAAAATCATTTTGATTTCTTCAGAATTTTCTTGATTTCTTCTGAAGTAAACACAAATTTTTTGTCGCAGAAGTTACACGAAATTTCTGTTTTTTCGTCCTCTGCCATTTCTCTCAGCGCTTCCTCGCCTGTAGAGATAAGTGCCTTTTCAACTCTCTCTTTCGTACATGTGCATCTGTATGAAACCTCCGCCTCATCAAGAATGTCAAGAGAGAACTCAGAAAGGACACTCCTGCAGATTTCTTCGGGTGTCATTCCTTTTGTCAGCATAGTTGTAACAGGCTCAATATCCTTAATACATCTTTCCACTTTTTCAATGGTGTCTTCTATTGCCGTAGGAAGAAGCTGAATAATAAATCCGCCTGCAGTAATAATTTCCCTTGTATCACCGTTTACAAGCACACCGAGTGCGCAGACGGTAGGAGTCTGCTCACTTGATGCAAAATAACTTGTAATATCCTCTGCAATTTCGCCTGTAACAATAGGTGTCTGACCGATGTAAGGCTCTTTCATGCCCAAATCCTTGATAACCGTCACAAAGCCGTCTGTTCCGATTGCACCGGCAACATCCAGTTTGCCCTTGGCGTTTAAAGGAAGTTCAACGGAAGCATCACCGATATAGCCTCTGACATTGCCTTCACTGTCAGAAACCGCAATAACACTGCCGACAGGACCTCCGCCGTTCATCCTGAGCGTAATGCTTGAATCCTTGCCCTTGAGAACTGCCCCCATCATTGATGCCGCGGTCAAAAGTCTGCCGAGAGCCGCGGAAGCCACCTTTGACGTTTCGTGAATCTCATGTGCTCTTATTACCATATCTGTGGAATTGACAGCCATTACTGTCAGATCCCCTTCCTGTGAAATACATCTGACTATTTTACCCATTACTTTTTCCTCACTACATAAACTATTCTTTCAGCATCTTCTTCCGGTTTTTTCTCAGTAAACTCCCCGAAGAAATCAACAAGCTCAAATCCGCTCAGATTCAGCCATTCAAGGACTTTTTCATGAGAATAAGCTCTTTCATCGAATTCTTCAAAGAAACGCTCATAAAGACCGTTTTCCTCGCAAAAAAGGTCAAGAGAAATATGCGTAAGCAGATTTTCTTCATCAAATTCATTCTGCCACACGCAGTAAACTTCGTCAAGGTCGTATACAAAAGTGTTATTACCGAGAACCTCACGATGCTTATACTCAGTGTTCAAATCAAAAATGAAAATTCCGTCCTTTTCCATAAAGAGAGAAATTTTCCGAAACGCTTTTATTACCGTTTTTTCATCTGTGATATGGTTGATACTGTCAAGGGTACACACCGCACCCTGCACCGTACCGTAAAGGTCAAGCTCCTCTGCGCTCTGGCAAAGATAAAGGATATCTGCGTTTTCCTCAAGCTTCTTTTCCTGTGCTTCCGTAAGCATGTCCTCTGATGCGTCTGCACCTATCATCTCATAGCCAAGCCTTGAAAGCTCCATAGTAAGAGAACCCGTACCGCAGGCAACATCAAGCACGGAATGAATATTCTTTCCGTAACTGTCAAAAAGCCGCTTAATATAAGCGGCATAAGTTTTGTAATCTACATTTTCAGTTAACGTGTCATAAAATTGTGCAAAAACATCGTAACTCATTATGTTATTTTTTCTCCCTGAGTCTGTCGAAAATTACCTCGTAGCCGTCATTACCGTACTTAAGAGAACGGTTAACGCGGCTGATAGTTGCCGTACTTGCCTTTGTCTTCTTTACAATATCACTGTAAACCTCTTTGTCGCTGAGCATCTTTGCCACAACAAGACGCTGGGAAATGGACTGAAGCTCCGTAACCGTACACAGGTCACAGAAAAAATTAAAACATTCTTCCTCGGTTTCAAGTGCCAGAATTGCATCAATAAGGAAATCAATATTTTCATCTCTGAAGTTTTCTTTCAAAAGAATCTCCTCCTCAGGGTACATTCATATTTACCATTTTAACATATTAAACCGCAGAAGTAAACAGTTTTTCGTAAGATTTATTTTCTTCGTCCCATTCGCCGTGAATTTTATCAAAATTTATATTTGCAGGAAACCAGAAATTGAGCGCCTTCGGCACAACCTCAAAGGTACGCTGCTTTACGAACTCACATTCGCCGTCTACGTTTACTGCAGCAAACTTTTTACATCTGACAGTCATTTTCTTCCCTCTTCTGAAAACAGTTCTGTCCCAACCAAGGTGATTTCCCGCTTTATAATCGCCGATAACCTTAAGGAATTTTACAACAGGCATATCCTTTTTGATAATAACAAAATCAAGAAGACCGTCGTCGCAAACCGCAAGAGGTGTTCCCTTATAACCGCCGCCGTAATAGCGTGCATTGCCGCAAAGTGAAAAGAGCAAATCGTATGTTTCAAATTCACCGTCATCAATCGAAACCTCAAAAATATTACTTGATTTTGTAAGAACACAAAAAACAAGTGAGGCAGTGTAAGCCATTTCGCCTGACATAAAGGGAAGCTTTTTGAAATTTGCCTGTTTAGCACAGATTTCCGCATCAAGTCCCATTGAACACTGGCTGACTGCGTATTTATCTCCGCACTTGATAAGGTCAACACGTCCGGAATAACCCTCAAGCTGGTCAAGAACATCAAGAAAATCCTTCTTTTTGCCAAAGTTTCGCACAAAATCGTTACCCGAACCTAAAGGCAGAGTTCCTACCTTCAGATTTTCATATCCGACTGCACCGTTGATCACCTCAAAAAGCGTACCGTCTCCGCCGCAGCCGAAAACTACAGCTTCTTCTCCGATTTCACCTAATTTTTTAGTGTAACTTTTCGCATCTCCCACGCTTGATGTCTGATAAATCTCGTAATCAACGCCCTTGGCTCTGCAGATTTTATCTATTTCGGGAATAAACTCCCTTGCCTTCTTTTTTCCCGCTACAGGGTTGACAATAAAAACATATTTCAATTTCCTACACCTCGATGTACATTAACAATATCACTTAAAATACATATAAAGATTGCACTTGATCATGCCGTTATAAAGTTTTCTTCGCTTGTCGGCTTTTCTGCCGAAATCATATTCAAAATCCTCTGAGGGACTTATAATATAATACGCCCAGCCTCGCCGAGAAATAAACTTTTCACCCATAATTTTATAAATCCTGCTTGCTTCCTCAGTGTCAAGAAGTCTTTCTCCGTAAGGGGGATTGACAATTACCGTGCCCCTTTCTGATTCAGGAGCAAAATCTCTGATGTCTCTTTTTTCAAAAATAATTTTATCGCTGACACCTGCACGGTGAGCATTGATTTTTGCAATTTCAAGAGTTTTTTCATCAATATCAGAGCCATAAGCCACAAAGGAAGATTCCATATTTACAAGACTTTTTGCCCTCTCCCTTTCCTCAGACCAGACGGAAGACGGAATCTGTTCCCATCTTTCTGCGGAAAAGCTCCTGTTGACGCCGGGGGCAATATTGTGAGCCATCATTGCGCCCTCAATGAGAATTGTACCCGAACCGCACATAGGGTCATAGAGTGTGTGAAAATTTCTTACTCTTGCAAGATAATTAAAGGAAGCGGCAAGAGTTTCCTTTATGGGCGCGCCGTTTGCCTCAAGGCGGTAGCCTCTTTTATGAAGTCCTGCACCTGAGGTATCAAGAAGAAGACTCACTTTATCTTTCATAATCGAAAACTGAATCTGATGCACAGGTCCTGTTTCCTCAAACCATTCAATTCTGTATTTTGATTTCAGCCTTTCAACGACTGCTTTCTTGATAATCGACTGGCAATCGCTGACAGAAAACAGAGCCGAATTTATGGAATATCCTTTTACGGGAAAGCCGTCGGTTGAGGAAATCCAGTTTTCCCAGGGAAGAGCCTTTGTTCCCTGAAAAAGCTCTTCAAAGCTTCTCGCTTCAAAGGAGCCTGCAAGAATCTGAATCCTCTCAGCAAATCTCAGACAGATATTGGCTCTCGCCAGGATATTTTCGTCGCCCGAAAACAGAACTCTGCCGTTTTCGCATACGACATCTTCCGCTTCTATCATTTTAAGCTCGTCTGCAATAGGCTTTTCAAGACCTAAAAGACAAGGTACAACAAAATTAATCTTCATTATATAATCTCCGTTATGTGTCGTGTAACATGGCAGCCTACGTTCACCGCCACAGGAAGCCCTGCAATGTGAGTTGGTGACACTTCAATATTCACCGCAAGAGCAGTTGTTTTTCCGCCGAAGCCCTGAGGTCCGATATCAGTTTCGTTCACTCTTCTGAGAATTTCACTTTCCATTTCAGCATAAAATTCATCAGCATTTCTCACATCAACATCTCGGCAAAGTGCTCTTTTTGCATTAACGGCAACTGTTTCAAAATCGCCGCCGATACCTACTCCCAGAACTATTGGCGGACAAGGATTTCCGCCCGCTTTTATTACAGATTCCACTACGAAATTTATAATATCTTCACGCGTTGCTGAGGGAGTCATCATTTGAAGTCTGCTCATGTTTTCGCTGCCGAAGCCTTTTGGTGCAACAGTAATTTTAACCTTATCTCCGTCAACGATTCCTGTATGAATAACCGCAGGTGTGTTGTCACCTGTGTTGACTCTTTCTTTCAAAGGGTCTCTTACAACAGATTTGCGAAGAAGCCCGTCAGTATAGCCCTTTGCTACACCGTCATTCACAGCCTTCTCGAAGCTGCCGCCCGTAAAATGAACATCCTGACCAACCTCAATGAAAACAACAGCCATACCTGTATCCTGACAAATGGGAATATCAAGCTCCCTTGCACAGGAAAGATTTTCCTTTATATCGCTCATAACCGCCTTCGGCAGGCTTTTTGTTTCACATTCAACTGCTGAGGAAATTTTTTTCTCAAGAGAAGATGGTAAAAGCTTATTTGCCTTTACGCACATTTCCGCAATTTTTTCTGACAAAACAGATACATCTATTTCACGCACAGAGTCCACTCCAATTATAAAAACTAAAAAATTAATTACTTATTAACCGAATGTTAAATTATAATTTCAAAGGCACATCCTCACCCAGAATTCTCTTTGCAATACGTCTGAAGGATTTCTGAGAGGAGGCTTTGAAATTAAAGGTAGATTTTTCCATTGAAGAAAAACCGATTTTCGCATCATAAGGAATTACTCCGATAAGCTGAACAGTTGTCAGGTCGATAACCTCGTCAACATTGAGAAATTTTCTCTTCGCTGACAGTTTCTTTATGAATCTGTTTATAATAAGGCGTATTTCCTTCACACCGTGAGATGCGATTTTACTTGCAGTAATTTCAACACTTCTGACACAAACGTCATCGGGAGTCGAAACTACGAGAGCACCGTCTGCCCCTGCACAGGCAAGAGCGAAGCCGGCCGATATACCTGCAGGTGCATCAATAAAAACCACATCATAATCTTCATCAAAGGCAGAAACCATTTCCTTTACTTTTTCTGGAGTAAAGGAATCGTCATAATAAAGCGGTGCTGATATGAAATCAATATCACCTACATGAATTACGGCATTCTCTTTTTCGCAATTGCCGAGAATGATATCTCCCCAGTTACGTACTACCTGCTCTCTTACTCCGAAAAGCAAATCAAGAGAGCGAAGTCCGATATCAAAATCCATTGCAAGAACTTTTTTACCCTCATTTTCAAGAGCTCTTGACAGACCTGCAGTAACGGTAGATTTACCTACACCGCCTTTGCCCGAAGCGATTACAATTTTTTTAGCCATAACGTTTATCTCCTTATGCTAAACCGAGTTTCTTCGCCATTTCCGCAGTTTTAAGTTCAAGCATCTTGCTGACGCCTTCCTCCTGCATTGTAACACCGTAGAGTACATCTGCCTCTTCCATAGTTCCTCGTCTGTGAGTGATAAGAATAAACTGAGTATTCCTTGTCATTCTTCTTACATACTCTGCGTACCTTGTAACGTTAACGTCGTCAAGAGCCGCCTCAACCTCGTCAAAGATACAGAACGGTGCAGGAGTAACCTTAAGAATTGCGAAGAGAAGAGCAATTGCACTCAGACCCTTTTCACCGCCTGAAAGAAGGTCGATATTACGGACATTCTTTCCGGGAGGCTGTACCTTGATTTCAATTGCACATTCAAGAACGTTCAAGGGGTCTTCAAGAATCAGTTCCGCTTTACCGCCGCCGAAAAGTTCAGCAAAGGTTTCGCCGAAATATGAGTTGATTCTCGCAAACTGTGCTCTGAACTGTTCGCTCATTTTGCCTGTCAGCTCGCTGATAAGCTTGATAAGCTCATTACGGGATTTTTCGATATCCTCAATCTGCCCCTTCATAAACTCGTATCTTTCGCTGACTTCCTTATATTCCTCGATCGCCGCAGTATTGACACTGCCGAGAGCACGGATTTTGCCCTTGATTTCAGAAAGCTTTTTCTGTGCTTCACCGATATTTTCTATGACGATTCCTAAATTCTCAGCCTCTTCACGGGTAAGCTGGTATTCATCAAAGAGCTTGTTGACAGTGTCCTCAAATTCTCTTACCATTGAAGTTTTTCTCTCTTCAAGACGGATAAGCTCACCGCTGATTTTTTCACGCTCCGCAGTAACATTTTTCTGCTCCACACGAAGATGTGCGCTTGTTTCTTCGCACTCATTACGCTGATTGTTAAGCATTTTAATTTCATTTTTTGCATCTTCATGCTTTTCGCGGATTTTTGCGGCTTCTTCTTTTATAAGAACGATATTTTCTGCTATTGATTTATTCTTAGCCTTGATTTCTTCTATTTCTGCTGTGAGAATCTCTGCTCTGCCCTCACTGTCACCGATACTCAATTTAAGCTGAGCAATGCTCTGTTTCTTTGCCTCTATATCCTTTTCCGCTGCAAGCATCTGCATATTTATCTCATTTTCAAGGCGTGTTACCTCGTCCCTTGAAGACACAAGCTCTTCACGTCTTGAATTTCTCGAAAATACCTCTGCCTGCAATTTTTCGATTTCAGCAGTAAGAACAGAAATTTTACTCTCGCTTTCCTTTGATGCAGATGAGAAAATTTCAATTCTTGTTTCTGAATTTTTCTGCTCCGCCTCAAGCTCGCTGAGACCTGTTTCAAGAGTTTCAAGCTGACCCGAAACCAATTTCAAAGCACTTTCGGCTCTGATTTCATCCTCCTGGAAGGTAAGCAGATCTGCCTGTGCAGCAGAGAGTGTTGCCTCACTGAGAACTAAATCTTCTTTGAGAGTTTTATATTTTTCTTTTTTATCTTCAAGTTCTTTTTCAAGCTTTTTAACTTCCTCGTTCAGCCTGTCAATTTCGCCTGCACGGCTGAGCATACCTGCATTCTGAGTTCTTGAACCGCCTGTCATTGAACCGCCTGCATTGATAAGCTGACCGTCAAGAGTTACTATCTTAAATTTATAACCTCTTCTTTTCGCAATTGCAATAGCCGAATCCATATCTTCAACAACTGCAATATGTCCAAGCTCATATTTGAAAATTTCCTCGTACTTTTTATCGTATGACACAAGCTTATCTGCCATGTCAATAAAGCCGAATTCATCATCAAGGTCCTTTTCGGGGAAGGGCTTTGATTTTATAGCGGCTATAGGAAGGAAGGTTGCCCTGCCCTGCCTGTTTTCTTTAAGGAAATTGATAGCTTTCTTTGCATCATTTTCAGTATCAGTTACAATATGCTGAATCGAAGCTCCGAGAGCAGTTTCAATTGCAGCAGCATATTCATCATCAACCGAAATCAGTTGTGATAAGGGAGCGTGAATTCCTTTGAGAACTCCTCTTCTCATTTCCTTCATAACAGCTTTTACACTGCCTGAATAACCGTCCATATTCTTCTCAAGGTCATCAAGCATTTTAGCTCGTGATGATTTCTTGTGAAGCTCCATTTCAAGAAGGTCTATTTCCTTTTTAAGCTCCTCTGTCTTAACTTTTCTTGTCTCAGCCTTGAGAGCATATCCCTCAATACTGTTTTTTGATTCTTCAACCTTTTCTCTGATTTCCTTAAGGGCTTTTTCCTTCTCTGCCTTTTCATCAAGAGCACGTTTTACAAGCTCTCTTCTCGCTTCAAGCGTTTCAGACACACTCTCGGCACGGTTTCTGATTTCTTCGATCGAAGAGTCAGCAGTAGATTTTCTGACTCTTACATCTGCAAGCTCTTTTGAAAAAGCCTCAATTCTTTCTGTAAGCTCTAAAATTTCATCAGTAAAGGTTTCATTTTCACTCCGGATTCTGAAAAGGCGTTCCTTTGTTTCTTCAAGCTCTGCTTTTCTTTCAGCAATATTTCTCTGAATATCGGCAATGCTTGCCTCTTCTTCAGCTATTCTCTCTTCAACACTTTCTTTTGAATTTGCGAGAGCTTCGATATCACGTCCGAGACGTTCTATAGTTTCAGTGTTATGCTCAATTGAGTTCTGTTCAACCGCCGCATCGGAGTCAAGCTTTGCCACCTGTTCTTCAAGAGCCTCGTTGCTTCTGTGAATAAAGTCAACAGAAACTGCGATACCCTGACTTTTTGCGGTAAGAGCTTCAAGCTCTTCCTCGATTTTGCTGAGCTCTTTCTCTGCCTCCTCATACTGAGCAGTAGCAATAACCAGCTTTTCCTCCTGATCCTTCAGAAGATTTTTTGAACGTTCAATAGTATGTAACCAAAGACCGATTTCAAGTTCTTTTTTCTCATCAGCAAGGAGAAGGAATTTTTTAGCCTTCTCGCTCTGGGTTTTAAGAGGTCCTACACGGCTTTCAAGTTCTGAAAGAATATCGCGGAGTCTCACTAAATTTTCCTCAGCCTGATCAAGCTTACGGTTAGCATCGGTTCTTCTGTATCTGTAATGAGAAATCCCTGCCGCTTCCTCAAGCATTTCACGGCGCTGACCTGATTTTGAAGAAATAAGGTCGGCAATTCTGCCCTGACTGACCATTGAATAGCCGTCACGTCCGAGACCGGTATCCATGAAAAGCTCGTTGATGTCACGAAGCCTTACACCTTCTCCGTTGAGAAGATATTCACTTTCACCTGAGCGGTAATAACGTCTTGTGACCGCAACCTCATCGCTGTCGCAGTCAAGACTTCTGTCAGTATTATCAAGGCGCAGCGTAACCTCGGCAAAGCCGTGAGCCTTTCTGCCGCCTGCGTTACCGCTGAAAACAACGTCCTCCATTTTGGATCCTCGAAGGCTCTTTGAGGACTGTTCACCGAGAACCCATCTTACAGCATCGGAAATATTACTCTTACCTGAGCCGTTAGGTCCTACAACACCTGTAATTCCTTTTTCAAGTTTTAAAACTGTTTTGTCGGGGAATGATTTGAACCCCTGCATTTCAAGCGATTTTAAAAACATAAATTCACTTCCTTAGGGTTTGTCTGCACTACTCTGCACGGCACGAAACCCTGTATTTTTTCAATGTCTCGTCTTCACAAAAACGCACGGAAAAGCCCATATTTTCAATGCGTTTTTTATTTGATTTTTTCTGCCCTATTGCCTGCGAAAGAGCTCCCTTAGGCACTGAAATCACAATGTCCGAGGCAGATAATTTTCTGATTTGCTCGTTTATTTTCTCAAGGTAAATTCTGCTTTCACAGAGCTCCTTGAAAGCAGGATGATACGCTCCTGCAACGTATCCTTCTTCAACATTTCCGCCTGAATGAAGTCCCGTTCTGATAACGGCAATGTCATTTTCTTCAAACATCATAAGAAGTTTTGAGGCAAGCTCTACCGTTTCATCAAGGCTCATTACCTTATATTCACCCGCTTTATATTTCTTTTCAAGCAAGGTATTTTCAAGAACTATCGTAGGATAGATTCTGACAGTATCGGGCTTTAAGGCAATTATTTTTTCCGCCGTTTCCATATCCTTCTCAGTGCTCGAGCCATACAGTCCTGTCATCATCTGAAGTCCTGTTTCGAAGCCGAAGCTTCTTAAAATTTTCACTGCGTTTTCCGCATCCGAAGACGTGTGACCTCTGAGATTTTTTCTTAAGACCTCATCATCCATACTCTGGCAGCCGAGTTCAACACTTGTCACACCGTATTCTCTCAGAACAGAGCAAACCTCTTCGTCTATGCAATCAGGTCTTGTTGAAATTCTGATACCTTTGAAAAATCCTTCCTTTACATAGGGGTAAGCACTTTTCAAAAGCTTCAACATATATTCCCTGTCTATTGCAGTAAAGCTGCCGCCGAAAAACGCGATTTCGCCCTCATTTGACGGAGCAGTTTTTTTCGCGATCTCGCAGGCAGACACAACATCCTCTTCTGTTGGCGGCACACTTTTGCCTGATATAGTTTTCTGATTGCAGAAGGAACAATTATTGGGGCACCCTGCATGGGGTACAAAAATACTTACGTTATATTTTTTCAAAGTCCCATCAGTGCAAGGGCTTCCCTTGCCGCCTCCTGCTCAGCATTTTTCTTTGATTTGCCTGTGCCCTTGCCGATAACGTTACTGTTAAGATGCACTTCAACCTCAAAGCTTTTATTGTGGTCGGGACCGCTTTCGCCTACAAGGACATATTCAAGAGTTTCTTCGGGATTTTTCTGAATCACCTCCTGAAGAACTGTCTTGTAATCCTTGAATGAGCCCTGTGTTTTTGCATGTTTTTCGACAAAGCGGAGAACAAATTTTTTCGCTTCTTCAATTCCGCCGTCAAGATAAATCGCGGCAATAACAGCTTCAAAGGCATCTGAGTTTATAGATGCTCTTTCTCTGCCGCCTGTGTTTTCTTCACCCTTTCCGAGAAGAATGAATCTTCCGAGCTCGATTTCTTTTGAAAAGTCAAAAAGAGCTTTTTCACAAACAGTTGCAGCACGAAGACGTGTCAGCTCCCCCTCGGGAAGAGAAAAATTTTTATAGTAATATTCCGCCGTTATGAAACCGAGAACACTGTCGCCTAAAAATTCAAGTCTTTCGTTGCTTTCTTTAGGGGTATGGTTTTCGTTGGCATATGAGGAATGTGATAAAGCTCTTTTCAGAAGAGCTTTATCCTTAAAGCTGTAACCGATTAATTTTTCAAATTTCTGCATGACTTACTCCTCAACTTTTGCTGTTTCGGTAAGCTTTGCTATCTGTCCGCAGACATCTGCCTTGTAACACTCAATTGCCTGACGGATCGCATTGAAAATTGCTCTCTCATCTGATGAGCCGTGAGCCTTGATAACAGGCTTTTTAACGCCTAAGAGAGGTGCTCCGCCGAATTCCTTGTAATCCATGCTGTCCTTAAGCTCTTTCACTCCGCCTCTGACGAGAAGATAGCCGATTTTTGAAACGATATTTCTTGTGAATACGCCTTTGACCTTCTTCATCAAAGCACTTGCAACACCCTCATACATTTTAAGGATAGTGTTACCGGTAAAGCCGTTGCAGATAACGCAGTTTGCCTTACCGAAAGGAATATCACGAGGCTCAATGTTGCCGATGAAATTAATGTCCTCCATTTCAGACAAAGCCTTATATGTTTCCTGAAGAACTTCGGGTCCTTTTGTAGGCTCTGCACCGATGTTAGCAAGCGCCACGGTGGGATTTTTAAATCCGATTATGTTTTTCATATAAATCTGTGACATCTGTGCGAACTGAACAAGGTTCTCCTTGTGACATTCGATATTTGCGCCGATATCCATGACCATAAAAGGCTCGGTATAAGAGGGCATAACGCTTGCAATTGCAGGACGCTTGATACCTCTGATTCTCTTTACAATGAATGTTGCGCCCATGACAACTGCGCCTGTTGAGCCTGCGCTGACAAATGCATCGCCTTCGCCCTCAGCGAGAGCCTTGAAAGCAACTGCCATTGAGGAATCGCTTTTTTCTCTGAGAATACATTTAGGGTCATCGCACATGGAAATTTCGCTCTCAGCGTTCAGAATTTTCATTCCGTCAAGGCTGATTCCGTTTTCTTCAGCACATTTTTTTACCGTTTCTTCTTTACCTGCGAGAAGAATTTCCACTCCGAATTTATCGGCAGCCTTTCTCGCACCTTTAAGTATTTCAAGAGGGGCATTATCTCCGCCCATTGCATCAACTATAACCTTCATTTTTCTCAATCCTTTCCCTCGTATTCTCTGAGTCCCCGTTCAGCCAGAGCCTCATACCTTAACTTTTTATCTCTGATTTTTTCACTAAGCGGCGGAAGTACACCGAAGTTTGCGCCCATGGGCTGGAAATTTTCCACTTCCTCGTTTGAAATATACCTTGCTAAAGCACCGATCATTGTAAGACCTGACGGCACAAATTCATCTTTTCCGAGAATTTTGTCAGCAGCGTTTATTCCTGCAATAATTCCCGATGACGCCGATTCCATGTATCCTTCCACGCCTGTGATCTGCCCTGCGAAGAAAAGACCTTCCCTTTCACGCATTTCATATGTTGCCTTAAGTAATTTCGGAGAATTTATAAATGTGTTTCTGTGCATGACTCCGTAGCGTAGAAATTCCGCATTTTTCAGAGCGGGAATCATTGAGAAAACTCTCTTCTGCTCACCGAATTTCAGATTCGTCTGGAAGCCTACAAGGTTGTAAGCACTGCCGGGAAGATTTTCTTTTCTGAGTTGAAGAACTGCCCACGGTCTGTGACCTGTGCGGGGATCACGAAGTCCTACGGGTTTCAGCGGTCCGAAGCGCATTGTGTCTGCACCGCGCTCCGCCATAACCTCGATAGGCATACACCCCTCATACACATTCTTCTTTTTCTCAAAAGAATGAAGCTCTGCACGTTCGGCATTTACAAGCTCGTTATAAAACGCCTCATATTCCTCTTTGTTCATGGGACAGTTGATATAGTCGCTTTCATCTCCTCTGTCATACCTTGACTGACAGAAAGCACTCTCCATATCAATACTGTCACCGCTGACAATCGGTGCTGCCGCATCGAAAAAGCTGAGGAAACCTCCGCAAAGTTTTTCGATTTCCTTGGCAAGACTTTCGCTCACCAAGGGACCTGCGGCAATAATCACAATGTCGTTTTCGGGAATTTCAGTAGCTTCGCCGTGGATTATTTCGATATTTTTATTCTGTTTTATTTTTTCGGTGACAAGAGATGAAAACTTATCTCTGTCTACTGCCAGCGCGCCCCCTGCCGGAACTGCACTTTCATAAGCACATTCCACTGTTAAGGAGCCGAGCTTTTTCATCTCTTCTTTCAACATTCCTGCGGCAGAGCCTACACGCATGGCTTTAAGGGAATTTGAACAAACAAGCTCTGCAAAATTCTCCGACTTGTGAGCAGGAGAAAATTTCTGAGGCTTCATTTCAACAAGACACACTTCTATTCCTCTGTTTGCCATCTGCCATGCAGCCTCAACGCCTGCAAGACCTGCACCGATTATTACAGGTTTATTCTTCGGGATTATCATTTTTCTTCTTCCTTGAAGCTTTAATTGAGTAGTTGCAGCCTTCAGCAAGACAATGCTTTACTGAGCCTGCAGTTTTAAAGAGCGATTTTCCGCATTCGGGACATTTTTCGTCTGTAGGCTTATCCCATGTGACAAAATCACAATCAGGCCATTTTGAACAGCCGAAGAAAATTCTGCCCTTCTTTGAACGTCTTTCAACAACCTCGCCGCCGCATTTGGGACAGGCAGCGTTTGTTTTTGTAACAAACGGCTTTGTATTTTTACATTCGGGGTAACCGGGACAAGCAAGGAATTTACCGAATCTGCCCGTTTTAACCACCATCATTTTTCCGCATTTTTCGCAGGGAATATCGGTAATATCCTCTTCAAGTTTGATTTTAACACCCTGCATTTCCGCCTTCGCTTTAGACAGAGTTGCATCGAAATCGTCATAGAAGGTGTGAAGCATCTGAATATAATCTTCGTCACCTCTGTCAATTGCATCAAGGCTGTCTTCCATCTGAGCCGTGTATTTGACATTTACGATTTTAGGGAAATGCTCACGAAGAAGACCTGTTGTAGCCTCGCCAAGCTCTGTAGGTACAAGCACCTTGCTCTGACGCTTTACATACTCTCTCTTCACGATCGTTGTGACGATTGTAGCATAAGTGCTGGGACGTCCGACGCCGTTTTCTTCAAGAGATTTTATGAGCGTTGCTTCGGAATATCTTGCAGGGGGCTGTGTGAAGTGCTGATTTCCCACAAGTTCCTTAAGCTTAACATTATCTCCCTCTTTAAGGTCGGGAAGCTGAGTTGCTTTTTTGTCATCATCCGTTTTTTCTTCATAAAGAGCTGTAAAGCCGTCGAATTTCACGCTGTAGCCTGATGCGGTGAAAACGCAGTATTCGCCCTCTTTGCCGCTGTCGGCAGTAATCTCAACCTTCATTGTATTGAGGACAGAGGATGCCATCATTGATGCAATAAATCTCTGCCAGATAAGATTATAAATTTTGTACTGGTCTGAGGTAAGGCTTGATTTTGCCTCATCAGGTGTAAGCGAAATCATTGTAGGACGTATTGCCTCGTGACCGTCCTGAGCAGAGCTTCTTGATTTGAAGTATCTGGGTTTTTCGGGCAGATAATTCTGACCGTAATGTGAAAGGATAAAGTCATTCGCCTGACTTCTTGCTTCCTCTGAAATTCTCAGCGAGTCTGTTCTCATGTAGGTAATAAGACCCATTGAGCCGTGACCCTGAACCTCAACTCCTTCATAAAGCTCCTGAGCGATACGCATTGTTCTCTGAGCCTGAAAGCCGAGTCTGCGTGAGGCTTCCTGCTGAAGAGTTGATGTGATAAAGGGCGGTACGGGGTTTTTCTTTTTTGTACCTTTCTTTACGCTTGTGACAGCATATTTTGCACCGTCAAGACGGGCGAGATATTTATCTGATTCTTCCTTTGATTTAATTTCAACCTTTCCCTTTTCATCGCCGTAAAATGAAGCAGGGAAAACCTTTCTTGAAGCTGAAGTAAACTTCGCATCAAGAGTCCAATACTCCTCAGGAACAAATTTTCTGATTTCCTCTTCTCTGTCAACAATAAGTCTTACCGCTACGCTCTGAACGCGACCTGCCGAAAGACCTCTTCTGATCTTCTGCGAAACAAACGGACTGAGCTTATAACCCACAAGTCTGTCAAGAATTCTTCTTGCCTGCTGGGCGTTTACAAAATCCATGTCAACGCATCTGGGATTTTTCATTCCTGCCTGAACGCCTGATTTTGTAATTTCATTGAAGGTTACACGGTTTTCCTCATTAAGGTCAAGACCGAGAACAGTTGCAAGATGCCATGAAATCGCTTCTCCTTCGCGGTCAGGGTCGGCTGCAAGAATTACAGCTTCGCTCTTTGCTGCCTGAGCCTTCAGGTCTTTAACAAGCTGTTCCTTGCCTTTTATGATTGCATATTTGGGAGCAAAATCGTTTTTAACGTCTACGCAGAGTCTTGCGGCAGGCAGGTCTCTTACGTGTCCCATAGATGCCATAACCTCATAGCCGCTGCCAAGATATTTTTTAATATTTTTCGCCTTTGCAGGTGACTCAACTATTACAAGTTTGGACATATGTTTTCTCCTATTTTCTTCTGTATTTTTTACCGTTATCTGAAATCACCATTTCGTCCATTTCAAGATGAGTAAGACTTACCATAATTTTTCCCGGTGTCAGATGCGGCAGTTTTCGCATTATATCATCAATGTGCATCGATTCAAAGGTGAGAATTTCATACACATCTTTGTCATTTCCTTTGAGTGTTTTTGCTTTTTCTGTCTGCTTTTCCTCTTCCTCTTTTCGGTCATTTATAACCTTATCCATAACCTCTTCGGGAATGTTATCCTTTGTATAAACAGCAGTAACGCCATAGGTTACTTTTGAAAAATCTACATTCTGTCTGTTTTCGTACAAAGCGGAGGAATCAATATTCTTATAATCTACAAGATCGGGGTGGATAAATTCAAAAACAGAAAGCACGTCCCTGCACGAAAACACGGGAGCAGCTCCGTTTCTGATAAGCTCAATAGTGCCTGAATGAAGGGAATTTATTGCATCGCCCGGCACAGCAAAAAGCTCTCGCCCCTGCTCTGCCGCCATGCGTGCAGTTATAAGCGAACCGCTTTTCAGCGAGCCCTCAACAACCACAACGCCGTAACTGAGTGCTGAAATAATTCTGTTTCTTACAGGGAAATTCCTGCCTATAGGCGGGGTACGCGGTGCAAACTCCGTGAGAACAAGACCGTTTTCCGCAATATCTCCTTTAAGATTTGAAACCGAATCCTTATATTTAGCAAGAAAACCGCAGCCGAGCACAGCACAGGTAATTCCCTCTTCAGAAAGCGCACCGAGATGTGAAGCACCGTCTATTCCGAGAGCACCGCCGCTGACAATACATACTCCGCTCTTTGCCAGAGATGATGCAAGTCTGTAAGCAACTTTCAGCCCTGTCTGGGATGCTTTTCTTGTTCCGACAAGGGCAATACTCATTCTGTTTTTCAGAACCTCGGGATCTCCGTAATAATAAAGCACAAGGGGATAATCCTGCAAATCAAAAAGCTTCTGAGGGTATCTTTCGTCATCGGGAGTAAGCACCCTGCATTTACATTCGCGGCAGCTTTGAATAACATCGTCAACAACAGAAAGAGGTGTGTTTTTAATCTTTGTAAGCTGTCTCGGCGTAAAAGCGCCTGAGCGTGCTCTTTCCTCGTGACTTGCCTCATAAACCTTTTTCGCATGACCAAAAGTGCTTACAATTTCATCGACCTTCACCGCATATCCGAGAGCCTGCTGCAGCCATATCCAGTAAGCTTTATCATTCATTTGAGCACCTCCCACATAGCAATACATGATGCCATTGCCGCATTAAGCGATTCAGCTCTGCCTTTCATGGGAATTGTAACTCTTAAAGATGACCTTTCGGCAGTCGTTTTTTGTATTCCGTTCCCCTCGTTTCCGATTATGAGGAAAACGCCTCCCGATAAATCAGCTTTATTTATTTTTTCCGCAGAAGAGTCAACAACAGTTGCTACGGTTTTAATGCCTTTTTCCTTTGCGAATGAGAAAAGCTCATCGGCAGAGGAAAGTCTCACAATGGGAAGCCTGAAAAGAGAACCCATTGATGAGCGAAGAGCTTTTGGGTTAAAAACATCACAGCATGATATCATCACTGCGCCGTCAATACCGAGAGCCTCAGCCGTTCTTGAAACAGCACCAAGGTTTGACGGGTCCTGAATATTTTCAAGGACAACGTATTTGCCTTCAGTTCCGAAAGATGAAAGTACTGTTTCATTTTTGGTGTTTTTACACTTTGCAAAAATACCCTGAGTTGATTCAGTATCCTGAAGTTTTTTTGCAACCTCATCTGAAATTTCAAAGGAAAAATCAGCCCTTGATGAAATAAAATCAACATCGTCAGAATACTTCAATATGGCATCAGCGGTAAAATACGCTTCAAGAATTTCAACTGAGCTGAGGACTGCATCACGGCAGAGTCTTGCTCCTTCGATAACAAATTCACCCGTTTTCTTTCTCTCTTTTGAAGAAGAAACGAGTTTTGCCATCTGTTTGATTTTTCCGTTTTGCACCGAAGTTATTCTTTCCAAAACCCGTCACCTCCTACCGATTTTAACAGGCACACTTTTCCACTATATAATAGTATACATTACATTATATCAAAAAAAATAAAAATAAACAATAGTGTTCAAAAAAATTTTACGCTCACAGTTTTTGTCACCGTGAGCGCAGATGTAAAACTTATTTGAGTGCAGCTTTAGCTTTTTCTGTAAGAGCTGTGAATGCTGCGGGGTCAGCAATTGCGATTTCTGAAAGCATTTTTCTGTTAAGGTTGATGTCTGCTTTCTTGAGACCGTTCATGAATGATGAGTAGTTCATGCCGTTCATCTTGCAAGCTGCTGAAATTCTTGTGATCCAAAGGCGGCGGAAATCACGCTTTTTCTGCTTACGGCCAATATAAGCATACTGACCTGACTTCATTACTGCCTGTTTAGCTGTTTTGAAAAGCTTGCTCTTTGAGCCATAGTAGCCCTTAGCTGCTTTAAGAACTTTATTTCTTCTTTTGCGCGTCATTGTAGCGCCTTTAATACGTGCCATGGTCTATAACCTCCTGAATAATCGAAACCTTACAATATTATTTGTAGGGAATAAGCTTCTTGATCTGCTTTACGTTTGTTACGTCAGCAACTGTTGTCTTACGAAGATTTCTCTTACGTTTTGTTGTCTTCTTGTTAAGGATGTGTGACTTATAGGCATGGCCACGCATGGGCTTGCCGTTTTTAGAGAGTTTGAAACGTTTCTTTGCACCGCTGTGGGTCTTGATTTTAGGCATTTTTATTTCCTCCTTAAATAATTACTTACCTGATTTTGGTGCGAGGAACATGAGCATTGAGCGTCCCTCAACCTTTGCCGGTTTTTCAACATTTGCTTCTGCTGCAAGAGCTTCTGCAAAACGCTGCATAGGTACAAGGCCTAATTCCGTATGAGCCATTTCTCTGCCTCTGAAACGGATTGAAACCTTAACCTTGTTTCCTGAAGCCAGGAATTTTTTTGCGTGATTAACTTTAGTTCCAAAGTCATGCGTGTCAATGTTCAGCGAGAGACGAACTTCCTTGATTTCGATAACACGCTGATTTTTCTTAGCTTCCTTTTCGCGCTTAGCCTGTTCAAAACGGTATTTACCGTAGTTGATAATTTTGCACACAGGCGGCTGTGCCTGAGGAGCGATTTTGACAAGGTCAAGGTCTCTCTCTTCAGCGATTTTCAAAGCCTCTGCTGCTGACATAATACCAAGCTGTTCACCGTCGTCAGTAATTACTCTGACTTCCTTATCACGGATTTCTTCATTGATTTGCAGTTCTTTTGTACTAATGTTAAAGCACCTCCAAAAAAAAATCGCGGCACGAAAATTCGCCCGCAACACGCAAAACGGCACAACTCTGCCGTAATAAAAACGTATTGACCTTCGTACGGAAGAAATGTTCCCGCAGGTGAGAGCGATTTCGCTTCTGCTTCAATGTGTTTGTATGATACCACACTGTTTCACTTTTGTCAATAGTTTTTTACATTTTTTTGAAAATACTCTTGCACATAAAAAAACACTGTGATAATATTATGTTAACATTATACAAGGGGTGTTAAAATATGTCAAGAGAACAAAGCAAACTGAAAAACCTTCTGACAGTTTTAATCGGCGCATTGCTCATGGGCTTTCTCTGGAGAATCCGCGGCACCAACGGTTGGGGCTCCTCATGGGGACTTCTCAATGCAGGTGCTGTGTTCATGCTGTTCGCTGTTATGGTTATCGGTGACAGGAAAAAGACAAATCTGGGCTGGATAGGTGTTTCTTCACTGATGTTCATGCTCACAGTTCCCACATGGGGAACATTCCTCAACCAGATAACAGGTATTATCTCCTCGGAGGTAACAGATGAGCTTGGCAACATTATATCAGGCTCAAGAATAATTCCCGTAGCATCAGGCGTGGGAATTATGCTCATACTCGGCTTCGGTCTTGCAACTCTCTGGGGAATCATGCTGGGAAGAGGGTTGAGCGACAAGCAGTGGAAGATAAAAGATTTTGTTCTTCTTCTTGCCGTTTTCCTCGTTTCAATGTATGTATCGCGAGCAACACTCGCGCACACTCTCGCAGAGCTCATTCAGCCTCAGGCTCTTGACCTTTTCAAGGAAGGTCTTCTTACTCAGGGCGTTGTTACTGAAGATTCTTTTGAAAGCATTTACAAAATATACATGGAACACTTTGATGACATGTCATGGGCAAAGAAAATCATGGGCGGCAGAAACTATTTTGCACTTGTTGAAACAATTTCAATTGCAATCGGCGGTATCTGTTCAATGATTGTTACAAGATTCGTAATCAAAGATAAATTGGCATCAAACATGGGACTTATCACTTCATGTGCATTTGCTTTTTCAATTACACTTTCAGACCTTTTCTTCTATTTCGGAAACGGCGGATACCACGGCACACAGGGTCTCACAGTTCCCGAAAACCTTGCTCCCTGGTCATGCTGGGAATATTTCACAGGCTTCTTTGCAGGATTGATTATCACAATCGCACTTCTTTATTACAAAAATAAAAAAGCAGATGTTCCCGAAATTGCTTTCTCAGGTGTACCGAAAAAAATTTCCGATGTGTTTACATTCATCATGGGCTTCGCTGTTGTATTCGGAATCAACATTGTCCGTCCCGTTCTTGACAGATTTGAAGATTCGGATTATCTGATTCCTGCCGTCATTATCGCATTTATCGGAGCGGTTGTACTTATCGTTCTTGCAGTAAAGAAATACGGCGTAAACCTTGAAAAGACAACTTATCAATCATTCACACCAAAGGCTCTGCTTGTAATGATTACATACATTATGTGCATCTACCTTTTCACAGGCATCTACAAGAACGAACAGAACATCATTCACCTCGATTCCGTTCACAACATTGCAATGGTAATTTCCTTCGTAATTCTCGCATTTTACTTTGCCGTACAGACAAAGAAAACATTGAAAGAAAGCAAATAAAAAAGCAGAAAAATTCCCCCTGAACTTTGAAAGAGTTCAGGGGATTTTTCATGCTCAGATTATTCAATTATCTGTTCATAATAACGGTCATCTTCAGAAGCCGAAAAAGACGGTAAAAAAGAACCAACGAATTTCATAAATAACATCCGCAAAGAAATCTATAATGCGTTCAAAGAAAGTGTATTCAACGGTAACCTTTACAGTTTCAATAACACCGCCTGTATATGAGCATACATCAAAAGTTGTTTCGCCGGGACCCATTGCATAAACTAATATAGATCCGTCCTCTTCTACATAGCAGTCTGCAATATCCCAATCCATAGAATCATAATTTATGTAAATATCTTTAAATGTTGCGTCATCAGGCTTTATTGTAACTGTAACGTAACATTCTTCATCTTTACCGAGAACAATATCATTCTCTGAAAGCTCAATATCTTTCACATCAACCTTGCTGTAAACAAATGAAAATGTATCAACCCTTTCGTATGTTACCGTATAGGGATTGTTTTCAATTGAATACTCCGTGTCTTTTGAAGCTACTTTGATTGAATATGATTTCAGATATCCGTTCTTGTTTATTTTCACCGTATATGTCCATGTGGATGTATAATTTTCATCAACTTCATCGTTATAATCGTAAACAAAAGTAATTGTTACATCTCCGTTTTGAGCCTCGGAATATTTTACACTTTCAAAATCAAGAGCATATCTTCTGATGTCTCTCTTGATGCTGAAGTAGTCTATAAAATGGCTTCTTCCTTCACTATAGTACTCTTCATAAGCATCACAGAAAAAATATGTTGTCCAACTATCTTCATACCATTTATTCTCGAACATTTCCCACTCTTCATTATCAGCCTTTGTTGCTTCCAGGTCTTCACCTTTGAGAGAAGAATAATCTGCATAATCTTTGTACTTGTAAACTTCATTTGTTTTCACAACATCTTCTTTAGCGGACGTTGTAATAATGCAGTCTTCGTAGTAGTCAAGCAGCTCTTTTGCCGTGCTTTTTGAGCTGATTGCTCCTGACATTATGCCGAAAGAAGACAGCATCACAATTACCGTTAAAAACAATGCCAATGCTTTTGTAATCTTTTTCATAGAAAACACTCCTTTTTTGTTTATTGTAACATATATGCAAGTTATACGCAAGTACATTTTGTCATATTTTCACATCATTTTTGCCTAAAAATGTCTCAAAATCACCTTTCGCCTTCAAAGCCTTCGCCCATAACCTCACTTGAAGGAAGAATTATTGTAAAAGCATTTTTGTCACACTCGGCAACAATCCCGGTAACACGGTTCACTTCTCCTCTCAGCATTGCCGAGAGAAGAATTTTTCTGCTCTTTCCGGTGTATCCGCCCTCAGCTTCAATAAGGCTGACTCCCCTTCCCATTTCGCTCATGATTTCAGCGGAAATCTTTTCCCATTTTTCAGTAACAATAAGAAGCGTGCGTGAATCCGTAAGACCGAAAAGAATTTTGTCAATAACATAGGAAGAAACGAAAATAAGAACAAGCGAATACAATGCACTCTCGATTTTCCCGTAAATAAAGCCTGATAAAACAACTACAAAAAAATCGCAGATTAGAATAAGCCTGCCCATTGAAAGCTGCGGCTTTTTAAGGCGGATAAGCTTTGCGAGAATGTCCGTACCGCCTGTTGTCAGTCCGCGCATAAAAACAAGAGCCATTGAAAGTCCCGACAAGACTCCGCAAAAAACAGAAGCCAGCATTTTGTCGCCCGTATAGGTGGGCAAAAAAGAAATTGAATCAATTGCAAAAGATAAAAAAACAGTCACGAGAAAGGATTTCGCAATAAATTTCCCGCCAATCTTTTTCCACGCAACAATAAACAGAGGAAGATTAATAAGAAAAACGCTGATTCCTATGGGAATCTTCGGAAAAAGATAGTTTATCAGCATTGCAACGCCCGTTACTCCTCCCTGAGCAATATCGTTGCTTTCGGCAAAAATACGAATGGCGGCACTGTAAAGAATACAGCCGCCGCCACAATAAATTATATCAAGAAAAGCTTCTTTAATTTTATTTTTCAAAGCGACACAACCTTATAAATTATGTATCGCCTGAAAAAGCTCACGAAGTCTTTCGCTCTCACCCTTCAGATAAAGATAACCGAAAAGTGTTTCAAGACCCGTTGCGTAGTGATATGTCATAACATCTGCGCTTTTGGGCACATGACCTGTATGGGCATTTCTGCCGCGCTTGAAAATTTCAGCCTCTTCCTCAGAAAGCATGTCCTGTACCGCTTTGATTTTCCTTGCCTGAGCAGATGCCGAAACCTCTTCAACTGCAAGAGAATGAAGTTTTTTTACAGGTCTGGGGCACTCGGTAACAAGCGTTTCGCGAACAAACAGATCATAAACCGTGTCGCCGATAAAAGCGAGCATCAGAGGGCTTAAATTGTTCGGGTCGCAATTATTATCCGTAAATCTCATAAAATCACCTTACAGGACAAAATCGAATTCAAGGTCATAAATACAGACTGTATCGCCTTCCTGAATTCCTTTTTCAAGAAGAGCGTCAATAATTCCTGATGAGCGGAGAACTCTCTGGAAATACTGGAGTGATTCGTAGTCATCAAGGTCTGTTCTCTGAAGAATTTTAAGCAGCCATTCGCCCTCAACAAAATAAATATCATCCTGAACGTCGATTGTAAATTTGTTCGAAGTATTCCGGACAATTACCTCTGTGGGAATTTCCTCAGACTCATATTCCTTGATAGGCGGGAGAGTTTTCAGCATATTCCACACTGAATTCACAACTTCCTTTGTGCCCTCTGCAATGGGAGCGCACATAGTCATAAACTCATATCCCCTTGAACGGATATATTCCTCAAGCCTTGAAAGCTGTTCATCAGTTGCAAGGTCAACCTTGTTTGCAACAACTATCTGCGGTCTTAACGCTAAATCCTTGTTAAACTTTTCAAGCTCTTTGTTGATAGTTTCAAAATCCTCTACGGGGTCTCTGCCTTCGCTGCCTGCAACATCAAGAATGTGCACAAGCATTCGGCATCTTTCAACATGGCGCAGGAACTCATGACCGAGACCTACTCCGTCACCTGCTCCCTCAATAAGTCCGGGAATATCAGCCATTACGAAGGAGTTTTCATCTCCCATGTCAACAACACCGAGAACAGGTGTAATCGTTGTGAAATGATAGTTTGCGATAATCGGCTTTGCCTCACTGACAACAGAAATAAAGGTTGATTTGCCCACATTCGGATAACCGAGCAAGCCTACATCTGCAAGAAGCTTCAGCTCAAGAGTTACCTCCCAGCTTTCACCGGGGACACCGCTTTTTGCAAAACGGGGTGTCTGCCTTGTGGGAGTTGCAAAATGGCTGTTACCCCAGCCTCCTCTGCCGCCTTTCGCAGCAATAAAGGAGTCCGTTGCACCCATATCAGCCATAATCGTTCCGCTTTCCGCTTCACGGATTATTGTTCCCTTAGGAACGCGGATTATAAGGTCTTTACCTTTTTTTCCGTTTTTTCTGCCGCCCTGACCTTTTTCACCGTGTTCAGCGCTGTACTTTCTCTTATAACGGAAATCAGCAAGGGTCGACATATTCGTATCTACCTGAAAAACGATGTCGCCGCCTTTACCGCCGTCACCGCCGTCAGGTCCGCCGGAAGCGACATATTTTTCTCGGTGGAACATAACAGCACCGTCGCCGCCGTTACCTGCTTTAATTTTAATCTTTGCAACGTCTACAAACATAAAGTCGCCTCCTGTAAAAGTGTAAAAATGCAGTGCATTTTTACAGTGATATATTTGCTTTGCAAATGTGATGGTCTGCGATGCAATTATATAATGTAACCATTTGCTTCATCATAGGGCAAGAACTTGCTCTCGCCGTCAAAAACGCAACTTTGCTTTTCATAAATAAAGTTTATCTTCGACGAGCAAAATCTCTTCGTGTTTTTAACCAATATCAAGAAAAAAAACTCCAAGACTTGAACATCTTGGAGTTTGGTGACCCGGACGAGAATCGAACTCGTGTTACCGCCGTGAAAGGGCGGTGTCTTAACCGCTTGACCACCGGGCCGTATGATGGTGGCTGCAATTGGATTTGAACCAATGACACTACGGGTATGAACCGTATGCTCTAGCCAACTGAGCTATGCAGCCATAACCTCAAAGCACTTGTACATTATAATCGACAAAACTCCTTTTGTCAATACTTTTTTCAAAAAAATTTAAAAATTTTTCAAAAGCCTGCCGATGCCCTGCTTTACGGAGCATCGGCATTATATCAAGCAGTAAAATATACGGCTCCCCACAGGACAAAATCTTAAAATTCTGCCACCGCATACATTATTACTGCGAGAAAGCTTATTCCATTATATGCCCGAAGCAAAATTTCGGGACAGGTTTGACTTTAATTATTATGTGGTGTATAATCAAGAAAAAACAAAAAACGGAGAATTAAAATGAAAATTGGCTTTGTTATCGCAGATAATTACGAATATGACCCTTTCAAAAAGTTTGCTTCTGAATTTTCTCCTGCAGAATTCAAGGCACTCACAAATAATTGCATTAAATTCAGTTTCAACGAAAAAATTGAAGTAGTTGCCGCGGAGTGCGGTATCGGAAAAGTAAATGCGGCTATTGCAACACTTTACCTTATAAACGAAGAAAAAGTTGATGCCGTTCTCAACGTAGGACTTTCAGGCGCAGTTCAGAATGTCAGACGAAACTTTATCGTCGCAGGCACGGAATATACGGAATGTGATTTCGACTTAACAGCAATCGGTTATGATTTAGGTGTAAAGCCGCAGCAGGAATACGTATACAAGGCTGATGAAAAATTACTTTCATTTGCAGAAAAATGCAGTGTAGACTATTTCGGCAAGCTTGGTACGGGCGATATTTTTCTTGCTGATTCCGCCCTTAAAGCAAAGTTCCGCGACACATTTTCCATCTGCTCCTTCGACATGGAAACAGGTGCAATTGCCGCCGTATGCCACAAGGCACAGATTCCATTCCTTGCAATCAGAAAAATTTCTGATGACTGCGACGAAAATGCAGTTGAGAATTACAGAGAGCTTAACGACAAAAAGGAAGTTCATCTCAGCGAAGTTGCAAGGGAAATTTTAGAAAAAATCTCGGAGAATATATAACCATGAACAGTCACTTTTTCGCCATGCTGGCACGAATGAAATATATAAACCGCTGGGCACTGATGCGCAACATTCAGGAAGAAAGCATCTGCCAGCATTCAATGGAAACTGCAGCATTTGCTCATGCTCTTGCTCTGATAAAGAACAAATATTACGGCGGCAGCTTAAACGCAGACAGAGCAGCAGTTCTTGCTCTGTATCATGATATGCCCGAAATCATAACCGGTGACTTGCCGACTCCCGTAAAATATTTTAACGATGACATGAGGGACGTTTATTCAAAAGTCGAAGAAAGCGCCTGCTCAAAGCTTCTCTCCATGCTTCCCGAAGAATTGAAAGAGGATTTTTCTCCCCTTTTCTTCAAGGAAGAAAAAGATGACTACCTGTGGAAAATCGTCAAAGCCGCTGACAAAATCAGTGCACTTACCAAATGTCTTGAAGAACAAAAAGCAGGCAACCGTGAATTTGAAAGCGCATTAAAATCAACGGAAAAATCAATACGCGACATGAAAATGGAAGAAGCCGATTTCTTCCTTGACACATTTTTGCACAGCTTTTCTCTCACTCTTGATGAGCAGAATTAGTTTGCAGAAAAAATTGAAGAATATGCAAAATACAAAAAATTTCGGTCTGACAAGCAACACACTTAAAATCATTGCAATTGTATCAATGCTTATTAATCACATAGGTCTTGTATTTTTCCCCGAATATAAAATTTTCAGAATAATCGGGCGTATTGCTTTTCCGATTTTCGCCTATATGATAGCAGAAGGGTGTTATTACACAAAAAACAGGAAAAAGCATCTTCTCATGATCGCAGGCTTAGGTATTGTTTACCAGATAGTTTCCGCAATTGCCACAGGCTCTCTTTATCAGAATATTCTGTTGACATTCACTCTTGCAATATTATCCGTATTTTCAATTGATGATTTTTTGAAGAAAAAGACGAAAGCTGAATATGAAATATGTTTTCTACATTTTCTATCCTGCATATCCGGCTTTAATTTACCTGATTGACAAAATAATAAAAAACCGGCGGCTATCTCATTTACCACGAGATAGCCGTCAGTTTTTATATCTTGTTTTATTAATATGCTTTACCCCAATAGAGCATGTGTTTTGCTTTTTTGCCGCAGCAGACACAAGTATCTGCAATTTCTTCCTGTTCAAAGGGAATACATCTTGATGTAACACCTGCAACCTCTTTAAGCTTTTCTTCACATTCAAGCTCACCGCACCACATAGCCTTGATAAAGCCGGGGCGCTCATCAGCATTCTTGATCATATCGTCAAGATTTGTAACGCTGTAAGTCATTTCCTCGCGGCGTTTCAGAGCTTTCTCGTAGAGACCGTCATGTACTGCTTTCAGAAGCTCGGGAATCTTTGTTTCAAGTTCATCAAGAGAAACAAAAACCTTTTCTCTGTTATCACGGCGAACAAGAACACACTGATTGTTCTCAATATCCTTGGGACCGATTTCAAGACGAAGAGGCACGCCCTTCATCTCGTATTCAGCAAACTTCCAGCCTGCTGAGTTATCGCTGTCATCAATCTTAGCACGGCAGAACTTTGAGATTTTTTCCGTAAGCTCTCTTGCCTTGTCAAGAACTCCCGCCTTATGCTGAGCAATAGGAAGAACTACAACCTGTGTAGGAGCAACAAAGGGAGGAAGCACAAGTCCGTTATCGTCACCGTGAGTCATAATCACTGCACCGATAATACGGCTCGACATGCCCCATGATGTTTCGTGAGGGAACTGCTGAGTGTTATCTCTGCCTGTGAAAGAAACGTCAAAAGCCTTTGAGAAGCCGTCACCGAAATAGTGACTTGTACCGCTCTGAAGAGCTTTACCGTCATGCATAAGAGCTTCAATCGTGTATGTTGACTCAGCTCCTGCAAACTTTTCTTTATCTGTCTTTTTACCTTTTACAACAGGAATTGCAAGACACTGTTCGCAGAAATCTGCATATACATTGAGCATTTTTTCTGTTTCGGCAATTGCATCCTCTGCAGTTTCGTGCATTGTGTGGCCTTCCTGCCAGAAGAATTCCATTGTTCTGAGGAAAGGTCTTGTTGTCTTTTCCCAACGGACAACCGAACACCACTGATTATAGAGCTTGGGAAGGTCTCTGTATGAATGGATAACTTCTGCATAGTGGTCACAGAAAAGTGTTTCTGATGTCGGTCTGACACAAAGACGCTCTGTAAGCTTTTCCTCACCGCCGTGTGTTACCCATGCAACTTCAGGTGCGAAGCCCGCAACGTGGTCCTTTTCCTTCTGAAGAAGGCTTTCAGGGATAAACATGGGCATCATTACGTTTTCATGTCCTGTTTCTTTAAATCTTCTGTCAAGCTCATTTCTGATATTTTCCCACAAAGCGGTACCGTAAGGACGTACAACCATACAGCCTCTCACGCTCGAATAAGAAGCAAGCTCTGCTTTTTTCACAACGTCTGTATACCACTTTGCAAAGTCAGTATCCATTGAAGTGATCTCTTCTACCATTTTCTTCTGGTTAGCCACTTGAAAAACCTCTCTTTATGTTAATAGTATAATTTACTTTATCAAACAGATATTATACACTATTCTGTCAAGGTTTTCAACTGTTATTTTCTCTTTCTTATAAGATTGGGTCTTGAAAAATCAAGAACTGCGCTGAGAAGAACTACACCAAGGACTGTAATTGCAGTTTCAACTCCCATGTACGAGCCGTTGTAAGCAAGAGAATAAATCCACACATTCTGCCAGCCGTCCGCATAATCTGCCCACACTGTCACACCCGAAAGGAAGTGGCTGACAAGTCTTATCACTGACACAATTCCTGCGCCAAGACCTATGCTCACTGCCTGATTTTTGATTTTCCCTCTGAACATTCCGCCAAGTCCGAGAACCGTAAATGCGACTAAATAGTCAAGCATCGCAACAGCGATATATGCCCAAACAGTATTCACATAACTGAAATTGGCAACACCCGATATAAGCTGAAAAACTGACAGTACAAAGCCTGAAAAGGCTCCCCATTTAAGTCCGTGTCTGTAAGACAGGACGATAATGGGAACCTGACTGAAAGCAGTAATTGAGCCGCCCTGGGGAAGAGTGTAAATTGTAATTACACTCAGCACACATGAAAGTGCAATCATAATCGCGCACTCTGTTAAAATTCTTGTTCTTTTTAAATTATTTGACATAATCTTTCCTTCTTTCCGAACAAAAGGAAATCCGTATGACACGAGCCATACGGATTAAATGATAAAATTAGCTTAATCCCTACGCCGGCATTATCCGTATCAGGTTATAGGGTCAAAGGAGAAACATCCTTAATCTCAGCCGAATTTCATCAGCACCCCTTAAGTTCTGTTTAATTTTTAAGACGTCTTATGGGAGAATTATAATCCCAAAATCATTATTTGTCAATACTTATTTTTTGTTCAGCAAAAAATCTGCCAGACGTTCTGATGATTTGCCGTCAAAGTAATCAAAGTTGAATGTGCGGAATTTTTCGTTCTTTTCACTGTCAAAATCTTTTTCTTTGATAGCCTTTATCATTTCATCGCTTGTTTTCACAACTTTACCGGGAACATATCCCTCATATTCAAAATACAGATCTCTGTCATTCTTGTACTTTTCAAGGTCGTACGCAAAAAAGAGCATAGGCTTGCCGAGCATTGAAAACTCCATGCAGATTGATGAATAGTCCGTAATGAGTATGTCACATTCACGGATAAGCTCGTTTACATCATCGTAGGATGTTGCATTATACACACCCTCTTCAGGGACAGATGTGTGAATCTGCGGATGAAGTCTGACTACAAGTGCATATTCTTCACCCAGTTCACGATTAAACTTTTCTATATCGAAATTTCTGAGAATTTCCTTATCCGCCTCAGGGTCATCGCGGAAGGTCGGAGCATAAAGGACAGTTTTTCTGCCGCGAAGTGCCGGAAAGGTTTCATAAAAATGAGTTTTCGTATTTTTATAAAGTGCATCGGAAGCGGGCTGACCGAAGGGCAGACATTTACTTTCGGGAACACCGAATGCTCCTGCACAAATCGGAAGTGCCTGCTTTGATGACACCACAACATAACTGTATTTATCTGCGCATTTCTGAGCATTTTTTCTGACATCGGGAGTTAAATTTGTATCCATAACAAATTTTTTGAGAATTCCCTGCCCGTGCCAGAGCTGTACGATTACTGTCTTTTCCGAGAAATTCAAATTTGCCATAGGCATGAAAGTATCGTTTAAAAATATGTATTTTGCCGTCGCAAGACGGTATGCCTTGACTGTGAAAAATTTTATCGCTGTTTTCACGCTGTCCAGTTCTCTGCTGCTTATCTCAGTAAAGACAAAATCTCCCCTTTCTGCAAATTCTTCTCTGATGTACATTAAGCTATCCTTGAAATTTGCGTTGTGGGGAGATAACAGAACAACTCTGTTTTCTTTTACAGGGAAAATTCTGAACAGATGAAAGAATACTGAATAGAGAAAATAAAACAAATTTTTCATAAAGCCAAGTCCTTAATATAAACCATTTAAACGGAGGGGCGATTCATGAATCGCCCGCAAAGGTTTTTATGTTAATTTTGGAACGGGTCATTCATGAATGACCCCTACACAGGCTGAAATCGGTGAGATATATAATCATCGCAGACCCGAAATCCTGCACTCTGCCTTCTGCATTTTGCACTAATCGGGACGGGAATCCCGTCCCCTACGATATAACTTTTATTTTTTGCCGCCTGCAACCAGTTCATCATACTTGTCGCAGACTTCATTTACCTCGCCCGAGGCGATAACCTTGCCGTGGTCGAGAATTATTGCCTTATCGCAAAGTCTTCTCACCTGAGCGGTGTTATGTGAAACAAAAAGAACTGTCACGCCCTTGGCAAACATTGACTTGACCTTCTTCTCGCTCTTCGCCTTGAACTTTGCGTCACCTACTGACAGCACTTCATCAAGAATAAGAACCTCAGGCTCAACTGCAGTCGCAATTGAAAAGCCGAGTCTTGCTCTCATACCCGATGAATAGTTTTTGATAGGAACATCAATGAAATCTCCAAGCTCTGAAAAAGCAACGATTTCATCGTATCTTTCTTCGATATATTTTCTTGAGTAGCCCATTGTTGCACCGTAAAGGAAAATATTTTCCTTACCTGTATAATTTGAGTCAAAGCCTGCGCCAAGTTCAAGCAACGGTGCGATAACTCCCTCAACCTCAACCGAGCCTTTTGTAGGCTTGAGAACGCCTGCAACTGTTTTGAGAAGCGTACTTTTGCCTGCACCGTTAAATCCGAGAACACCAAGTCTTTCGCCTTTTTCGATAGTAAAGCTTACATCCTGAAGTGCCCAGAATTCAGTGAATCTCAGTTTTTTTGTAATGAGCTTTATAAAATATTCCTTAACGTTATCAACCTTTTCTTTATTAAGGTTGAACATAACGCTTACATTTTCAACTTTTACTGCCGGATTTCCCATAATATGACCTCATTAAATATGAAGAATGAACTTATCCTGTTTTCTCTTGAACAACAATGCACCTATTATAATGCAGACGATACTGAAAGCAAGCGAATACCAAAGGTGATTGAGATTAAACATCCTGCCGTCCAGAATACAGGCGCGGAACATACTGATTATCGAATAGAGAGGATTTGCCATAATGGCGAGCTGAACATATTTGTTCATGTTCATGCTGTTTATAACATATACAATGGGTGTTGCGTAGAAAAGAAGCATACAGAAAACATCGTAAAGATATTCAGCATCTTTAAAAAATACCGCAACTGTTGAAAGTATCATTCCCACTCCTAAGCAAAGAAGAAAAAGAACGATTACAGGCACAAATGAAAGAAGCATGTACGGCGTAATCGGCACCGCCTTATCGGTAAAACTATACCCTATGATAAAGAATACAAGTATTATAAGCGAAATCAGAAATGTTATAAAACAGGAAATAACGTTTCCAAGAGGATACATATACTTAGGAACGTAAACCTTCTTGATAACACCTGCACTGAGTCTGATGGATTTCATTGCTCTTTTCGTCGACTGATTGAAAAAGTCATAGAGGAGCCTGCCGCACAGAAGGTATATCACATAGTTTGAAATACCGTCTGCTTTTTTTCCGAAAAATCCGCCGAAAACAAGCGCAAGAACAATTGTTGTAAGAAGAGGCTGGAGAAGTGTCCAGAAAATGCCGAGAACGGAATCTCTGTATTGCACCTTGATGTTTCTTCTGACAATTTCGCTTAAAAGATATCTGTATTTAATAAAATCGGAAAGAAATTTCGAATTCTTTACAATTTTTAAATTTTCAAGTTTTTCTACCATAAAGTTCACCGCCTTTATGTATTTGTTTGAGTTCTTTTATTTTTTACCTATCATCCATTTAAGATAGAATTCAATCATGGATTTGATCTGAACAAATTTAAGTTTGAAGTTTTTCTTGCTTTCCCTGCCCCATACATGGTAGATTACCGCCTTGGGGTAGTAAAGCACCTTTGAAACAGTATTGACTGTACAGGCTAAATCAAAATCTTCAAAATAAAGGAAATAGCGTTCATCAAAGCCGCCGATTTTTTTGAAAAGGTCTGTTCTGATGAAAATGAAACAACCTGTTGCAATTTCAACAGGATATTCTTCGTCTGCATCCCTGTCAAGCATAGCATATTCCGAAAGAAGCTTTGAAGGCTCGCTTCCCTTTCTCAGTCTGCTTGCAATAAGATATTTAAGCTTAGGCATTCTTTTACCGAGAATCTGAAGCCTGCCGTCGGGGAAAAGGATTTTCGGTGAAATCATACCAACTGTTGCATCCTCGTCCATTTTGTCTGCCATCACCTTGATAACATCGTTATCAATTATGATATCGGGGTTAATGATTGCATGGTATTTTGAATCAATTTTATCAAGAATTTCGTTGTGGCCTGAGCCAAAGCCTTTATTTGTACCGGTTTCAATGAGTTCAACCTGAGGGTAATTTTCTCTGATAAACTGTGGTGTGCCGTCTGTTGAAAGGTTATCGACAACAAAAAGCTTGAAATCAACAGCCTTTGTGTATTCAAAAATAGAATCAAGAGTATCTTTGATTGTTCTCATATTATTATGAGTTACGATACATCCCGACACTGTATATTTTTCCATTTTGCACCTCTGAGATCAGGAGAGTCTTTTTTTAATTTCCTGTGCAATTGAGATTCTCCACATAATTTTTTGTTTCAGGGAAGTTTGTCCGCCTGACACATTGTTTCCGTGCCGTCTGTAAAGAATAAGCGGTTTTTCAACAAGACAAACTTTACCTGTTTTTTCCGCAATGAGACCTATCCACTGGTCATGCATAGGTAAATTCTGCGGAAAGGGCATAATTTTTTTGCATAAGCTTTTTCTGAAAGCCATACAACAGCCCATATAGGAATTTTTAACTAAATTATTAAGATAGCCTGTTTTTGTGCCGTGGGATTTGAAAAATGATGTATCCTGAATTTTGAGCTTTCCGTCTGTTACCATAGCATTGTGAAGAACTAAATCTGCACCCGCTTCCAGTTTTTCCGTCACTTTTTCAACCTTATCGGGAAGCCACACATCATCCTGGTCTGCAAGGAAAATATAATCTCCCGTACAGTTATTTATTGCATTTTCAAAGTTCATTATAAGACCCTTCGCAGGACCCTCAACATACCTGATTCTGCTGTCATTTTCAGCAAGGGCCGCAACGATCTCCCTCGTTTTACCCTGAGGGAAATCGTCAGAAACCACAACCTCATCAGATGGAGCAAGCTGAGAAAGAATTGAGTCAAGCTGCTCCCCGATAAAGTCTTCGCCTTTATATGCGGCAAGTGCCACAGAAATTTTATATTCTCTGCCCATCTTATGAAAGAGATTTCATTGTGGGGAAGAGAAGAACATCGCGGATTGCCTGTGAGTCTGTAAGGAGCATGCACATTCTGTCAATACCGAAGCCGATACCGCCCGTAGGAGGCATACCGATCTCAAGGGCATTGAGGAAGTCCTCGTCAGTTGTGTTTGCTTCTTCATCACCCTGTGCAAGAAGAGCTTCCTGAGCCTTGAAGCGTTCTCTCTGGTCAATGGGGTCATTAAGCTCGGAATACGCGTTTGCCATTTCCCAGCCGTTCATGAAGAACTCAAAGCGTTCAACATAATCGGGGTCTGAGGGTTTCTTCTTTGTAAGGGGAGAAATTTCGATGGGGTGGTCTGTAACGAATGTAGGCTGTATAAGGTGCTTTTCAGCATATTCCTCAAAGAAGAGACTGAGGATATCACCCTTGCCGTGTCTGTTCTCATACTCGATATGATGCTCGTCAGCAAGACGTCTTGCATCTTCAAGAGTTTCAACCTCGTTCCAATCAACGTTTGCATACTTTTTAACAGCATCAACCATTGTGATTCTCTCAAAGGGCTTGCCCAGATCCATTTCGATGCCGTTGTATGAAATTTTTGTTGTTCCGAGAACTGCTTTTACAACATGACGGTAGAGATTTTCTGTAAGATCCATCATTCCGTTGTAGTCTGTATATGCCTGATAGAGCTCCATGAGTGTGAACTCAGGGTTATGTCTTGTGTCACAGCCTTCATTTCTGAAAACTCTGCCGATTTCATAAACCTTCTCCATACCGCCTACAATAAGCCTCTTAAGGTAAAGTTCAAGTGAAATACGGAGCTTGAAATCCTCGTTAAGAGCGTTGTGGTGTGTCACGAAAGGACGTGCTGCAGCACCGCCCGCATTTGAAACGAGAATAGGTGTTTCGACCTCAAGGAAGCCCTGTGAATCGAGGTAATTTCTTACAGCTCTCAGAATAAGTGAACGTTTTACAAATGTATCCTTAACCTCGGGGTTTACGACAAGGTCAAGGTAACGCTGACGGTAACGTGTGTCAACGTCTTTAAGTCCGTGGAATTTTTCGGGAAGGGGCTGAAGAGATTTTGAAAGAAGCTTTACTGCATGAGCATGGACTGAGATTTCACCTCTTCTTGTTCTGAAAACGAAGCCCTTGACCTCGATAATATCACCAAGGTCCCATTTTTTGAACTCGGCAAAGCTTTCTTCGCCGATATCGTTGATTCTTACATAAACCTGCATTCTGCCTGAGCGGTCATGGATATCGATAAAGTTAGCCTTACCCATATCTCTCCATGTCATGATTCTGCCGCAGATATAAACCTCGTTACCTTCGATCGAATCGAAATTATCAACGATTTCCTTCGCGGTAATTGTCTGTTTTGCAGTTGTAATCTCAAAGGGGTCTTTGCCTGCCTTCTGCAATTCTTCAAGCTTTTCAAGACGGATTCTTCTCTGTTCGCTGATGTCAACCTGAGCTTCTTCTTCAGGTACATTATTCTTGATTTCTTCACTCATAATACGTTTTTCCTTTCAAAATGTTTTCCTTCTAAATGCCGAAACAAGGGCGAAGATAAGCTTCGCCCCTGTGAAATATTATTTCTTATTTAGAAATTTCAAGAATTTCATAAACAACTATTCCCATCGGTACTTCAACATTAACTGTTTCGCCTGCTGAATGACCGATAAGAGCAATACCTACCGGAGAATATGCTGAGATGATGCCGTTTATGGGATCAGACTCTTTTTCTCCGAGAATCTTATAATCTGCAACCATATCAAGAGTTACATTTTTAACCTTAACCTTTGAACCAACCTGCACCTTTTCGTTTGAAATTGTGTTTTCATCAATGATTCTTGCGTTTTTGAGAGTTTCCTCAATCTCATTGATGCGGTGTTCCATTTTACCCTGTTCGTTTTTAGCCTCGTCATATTCACTGTTTTCTGACAAGTCACCGTATGAAAGAGCAACCTTGATTTTTTCAGCTATGTCGTCACGGCCTTTAGTTTTAAGCTCGTTGAGTTCTGCCCGGAGTTTTTCATAGCCTTCTTTAGTGAGCAAGATTTCTTCTGCCATAATTTAAAATCCTCCCGAAACGCCCATTCTGCACGGGCATATATTATTTGATAGCATACATCTGTTATTATACCACAAAAACTTACAATGTCAAGTATTTCCTTAACCGAGATGCATCAGTGCATCTTCTCAAGCAGAATCTCTTCGCTTACACTTCTGCCTGCAAGACGCAGAGAAGAAAACTCCCTGCCGCCGAAGTGTTTCACTTTATTATATTCGTACAGAGCCGAAGCGAAAAGAAAGTCGTCTATACATTTGCTTTTCAGCATTTTATAGTCATCTTCAAGGCAAAAGCCGTCACCTGTTACCGTATTATAGGAAATTACAGACGGCAATGCCAGAAAAACAAGCCTTGCATCCTTCATAGTGAGGCTGTACCTGTCTGCAACAATAATTTCACCGGGACGTGCAGAGGATTCATATTCGTTTATTTTCACACTCATTCCGCTCTCTTCCATGATTTTTGATGCAGCATAAAAATATTCTCTGATTTTTTCCGTATACACAGAAACATATCTTACAAGCGGCACAAGGTTTTCAAGAAGCTTTACGCATGCACCGTCCCTGTCATAAAGCGAAAAGGAAGTATTCTTCGGACTTTCTTCTTCACCGAGAAGCCGCAGAGCAGTTCTGAACATTATATTTGTACCGAGAGCGAGAGGTTCCGCCATTGTCACCTTGACACATTGAGGAATCTCCGCATCACCGCCTGAGAGTATGAGCCTTTCATTTTTTTCGAGAGATGCGGAAATTTTCACCCATGAAATATGGTTTTCCCTTACCTTAAGACGGAGAAACGGTGTGCCGCCTCTTACCTGAACATATTCGCGCTCAGGCTTAGGCGGTTTTATTTTTTCATATATTTTAGTAAATATCCCCTCTTTTTCAGGTAAAATCTCAAGGCATGTAAACATAAAATCACTCCATCATTATTCCTAAATCTAAAGATATTTAAATATTCTTAATTTTATTACATTGATTTTTTCGTGATTATAGTGTATACTCTACGTACAACATAAGAAAGGCGGTACATAACATGAAAAAACTTATTTCAATTTTACTTGCAATTGTCATGTGTTTTTCAATAACAACAGTGGCTTTTGCAGCTGAGGAGGAAACTCCCGCAGTTTCAGAGGAGAACATCATTGCAGTTTTGCTTGAAGCAGCAAAAATCGCAAGTGATTTAAACGCAGAAGCAAGAGAAAAACTCAGTGAGGAAATCGAAAAGCTTCTCATAGAGCAGATTGCAGGCGACAACATTTTCCTTCAGCAGGCTGCACAGTGGATTCTCGACAAAGCTCTTGAGCTTTCAGGCAGCGACAATATTCTTTCCCTTGATGAAGAGCAGGCTGAAAAAATCGCTGAAATTCTCACAAAGATGTATGAGGGCAACATTGCAGACTACATTGACAATCCCTTCATCAAATTCATCGTAAACTTTATCCCCAAAGATGTATTCAAAAAAGCAGTTGTATGGCTTCTCTCTGACGGCTTCGGCGATGCTCTTCAGGATTTCATCGACAAATACGGTGACGGCGAAGCAGAAGAAACTCCTGAGGTTGAAAGCAAACCTGAATCCGGCAATGACACCACAACTTCAAATCCCCTTGAAGACATGGATTGGGGTGTGGCACTCAGTGCAGCAGTTCAGGCACTTAAGGATGTCGTTCAGCTTGTAGTTGACCAGATTACATCAATTTTCGGAAGTACACAAACTGCTTCCGCGGCGTAAAACAAAAGATGTACAGACGGGGCGGTCATCCGCCCTGTTTTTCTGTAAAAATTTTTCTCACATAATTTACAGATAATTCATTTAAATTTATTGACACAATCGATTTTTTATGGGATAATTGGTTGATTATAAAAAGCATAAGGAGGATTGAAGTTGGCTTCGATTATTGAGATGGACGAAATTTACTCCACCCCTATCATAGATGTGAAGAACCTGCACAAAGCATACGGCAAAAATCAGGTTCTGAACGGTGTTTCGGTGTCTTTGAAGCCCGGTCAGATTATCGGTCTTTTAGGACCTAACGGCTGCGGCAAAACTTCACTTATCAAAATTCTTACAGGTCTTATCAACGACTACGAGGGAGAGGTTAAGGTCGGAGGTTTCACCCCCGGCGTTGAAAGCAAATCGATGGTTGCTTACCTTCCTGAGAAAACATATCTTGCAGACTGGATGCGTCCCATTGATGCTATCAACTACTTTGACGATTTCTTTGCAGATTTCGACAAGCAGAAAGCTCTTGAAATGATGCATCACTTCAACCTTCCCATGAAGCAGAAGGCTAAAACAATGTCAAAAGGTATGCAGGAAAAATTACAGTTGCTTCTCGTTATGAGCAGAAGCGCGAAATTGTATATTCTCGACGAGCCTCTCGGCGGTGTTGACCCTGCAGCAAGAAGCTTTATTCTTGACACCATCATGAACAACTATTCAAAAAATTCAACAGTTCTTCTCTCAACACATCTTATTCACGATGTTGAAAGAATTTTCGACCATGTGCTTATGATCGGCAAAGGTCAGGTTCTCCTTGATGAGGACACATCTTACCTGAGAGCCGAGGGCAAGTCTGTCGAAGACGTATTCAAGGAGGTGTTCCACTTTGCTTGGGAAGTTAATTAAAAACGATTTTAAAGCAAGTGCGCACTCACTGCTCGGTATTTACTTGATCGCAGGTGCAATCGGTATTTTCACCGCTCTTTCATACGCATTTGAAAGTCTTGCAATCATACAGGCAATCGGTACAGTAGCTCTTCTTATTCTCAGCTTTGCAGTTCTTATCATCCCTGTTTTTCAGGTTCTTACTTATTTCAATAAGTCTCTTTATTCAAACCAAGGATACCTGAGCTATACTCTCCCCGTAAAAAGCCGTGACCTTCTTTTCTCAAAAGCCATCGTTTCATTTGCATGGATTACTCTCGGCTTTGCAATGTATGTGGGAATTTACGTTTTCGTTATCAAGTATTTCTTCGGAAAAATGGACCCTGCAATTCTCGAACAGCTTGAGCTTCTCTACGAAATGATTGACACTCTCCCCGACAAATCAGTATTCGTCAAGGTTATCGTAGTAATTATTGTGGCTTTCTTCTTTGAAATCCTCGTTCTTGTTTCACAGATTTTCTTTGCTATGACTCTTTCAAATATCAAACCCCTTAACAGAATGGGTAACGCAGGCGGTTTCCTCATTTTTGCAGGACTCTTTATTGTGATGTTCTTCATCTTCATTCAGCTTACACAGTATTTCCCCTTATCACTTTACATCACAAACGGCAATGTAAAGCTTGTAACGGAAGCTATGTACGGCACAGCAGGTACGCTCATAGGTCTTGCAGGAATTATATTCCAGCTCGTCTGCTCTATAGCAATGTTCATCGGAACGAACTACCTTATGTCCAAGAAAATCAACATCAGATAATTCACCTGCCCCGAAACGAAAGTTTTGGGGCAAAATATTTTGAGGTAAAACCATGAAAAAGAAATTTAAAGTATTTTTGATATCCTTTATTTCTCTCTGCCTTATTTGTTTAATCGCATGGGCAGGAATCAACATTTATATTGTTTCCTATGCAAAGCCTTACATAATCACAGAGGAAGAGGCAGCAAGCCTTGATAAGGATTGTGTGCTTGCCCTCGGTGCACAGGTTCTGCCCGACGGTACTCCATGCCATCAGCTTTATGACAGAGTACAGATAGCGTCTGAGATCTTTCTTGACGGTGCAGGCAAAAAGCTTCTTCTCAGCGGCGACAGCCGTATTCCCGAAGAATACGACGAAATCACTGCCATGAAAGGTGTTGCTGATGAATTCGGAGTAAACGAAAAAGACATTCTCTCAGACGGTGCAGGACTTAATACGTATACTTCAATGGAAAACATGAAAAATGAATTCGGATTTTCAAGCTGCGTTATCGTAACTCAGGAATACCATATCTACCGTTCGATTTACATTGCAAGGAAATTAGGTCTTGATGCTTACGGTGTCTGCTCTGACCCGAGAGGATATGCAACAATCGTTTACAACGAAGCCAGAGAAACTCTCGCCCGGTGCAAGGCTTTTTATATGATTGAAATTGACAATTAACATTTAATATTATAAAATAAATGGGGATAATATTTTCGGTGATTAAAATTGAAAAAACATTTCCCCATTGGCATGAGAACGGCAAAAACAGCCCTTTGTGTTCTTATCTGCCTTTTACTTTATAAGCTTTTTTACTATCTTAATCAAAGCTTCGGAGAAATTCCGGCAGTAGCATTTATTCACGATTATCTTTTCGGCACTTCTCCCTCCTTTGCCTGCATAGCTTCGGTTATCTGCATGCAGGATACAATTGAAAATTCTGTGAAATTCGGTATCAGCCGTATTATCGGCTCTGTTTTCGGAGGTCTTGCTTCAGTTGTACTCAGCCTTATCAACGCACAGCTTTTTGCTTCCCGCGGCGATATTTTCGTATGCGTTTTCGGTGTTGTTTTTCTCATCTGGCTCTGTAATGCAATCGGCAAAAAAGAAGCCTCTTCAATCAGTGTTATCACATTTTTAATCATAATCATCGGCATCGACTTTGCACGTCCTCTCGTTGCCGCCGTTAACAGAACGGTGGGAACGCTTATCGGTGCGGCAGTCGCAATTGTTGTTAACAGAAGCATCAAAAAGCCAAAGTAATATATAAGGACATCCTTTCATATACCTGTAAAAAAGAAAGGATGGTTATTTATGAAATTTATCGTAAGAAAAGCAGAAGAAAGAGACCTTGAAGCAATCGAAAAGCTCTATGAGGAAAGAAGGGATTATCCCTATTCTCCCTTCGGCAGAGAAAAAAGAGACGCTTTCAGGAAAATGCTCTCGGATTCGCAAAGTCATGTTTTTACAGGCGAAAGAAACGGCAGCGTCTGTGCTTTCCTTTCGCTGAGAATCGAGCGCAGATTTGAAAACTTCATGAAAAACTCTGCTGTAATATCTGACATAAAAGCTGCCGATAATGATGCTGAGATTTTATGTGCAATACTTTCGCGTGCAGTTGCGGTAGCTATGGAAAACGAGTGCTGCGAGATAACTCTTTATGATAAAAAAGTCAAAGCTGAAACTCATTCTGTTTATTCAATCTGCGGTTTCAGAGAAAGTAATACATTTTTTGTAAAAAGAATCTGATATTTAAGGAATGATAAAATGAGGAAGTTAAAAATCGAAAAGAAGTACATACCTTTTGTTCTGATGGCAATTGCATGTATTGTTATGGCAACCCTCTGCGGAATAAAAGCAGTTGACGACATAAAATATAATGAAAAGCTCACATCTTCCTCGCTTATGGACATGGCTCAGACGCTTCTCATTGCCGACGGCGGAAACGGTACGGAAATCCCGAAAAATACAGCTTATGCCGTTGACGACCTTACGACAAAGCAGTTTACTGCAATGAAAATCGACGCACGTCTTACGAAAGATAAAAAATGGGTCGCCATACAGAGTGAAGACATTTCCGTTGTCACAAACGGCAAGGGAAATGTAAACAATTTAAGCTATTACGATTTGCTGAATTATAACATAAAAGACTTCAGCCCTCAGGAATTTCCCGTAATCGAGCTTGTTTCAAGCACTGCGAAATATGCTTACGACAACAATATTCTTCCCGTAATCTTCTTCCACGATTACAGCAAAAGCGCTATAAAAAATCTTCTCGGCACTCTTGAAAACAACGGTACTCGTGTTTTATATTTTGCTTCGGATGATATAAGAGTGCTTGAATACATAAGGAAAATAAAAGCTGAAGCTCCGCTTCTTTATTACGTTTCCTCAATTACGGACGAAAGTATTTCTCTTTGCAGAGAGGACCTGAACATGTCACTTTGTTTTAATGCGGAAAACGAAAAAAGCATAAATATTCAGATAGAAAAAATGGTGTCCGAAAATGTATCTTTTGTCTGCTATGGTGCGGAAACCCTGAATGACATCGAAGAGCTTTACAAGCTGGGAGTGAGGCGTTTTATCACAGACACAGTGGCGGTGAAATGATGAGAGAAGAAATTTATGACATTGTAGGAATGCACTGTGCAGCGTGCTCGTCTTCAATTGAAAGAGTTACGAGAAAATTACCGGGAGTTGAAGAAAGCAACGTCAACCTTCCTCTTAACAGACTCACAATACGTTATGACGAAAGCAAAACATCTTCCGAGGATATTGTTGCAAAAATCAAAAAAGCCGGCTTTTCTGCCTCTCTCAAAAGCGAAGAAAAGCAGGAAATAAAAGAGGTCTCAAATGAAAAGGCTAAGAAAGAAAAGATATCACTTATTCTTTCTGTCATCTTTGCAGGACTTCTTCTTATAATTTCCATGGGACAGATGCTCTTTCCCAATATGCCCATGCCTGACATTATTTCCATGGATACTCACCCTATGAACTTTGCTTTTCTGCAGCTTTTGCTTACAATTCCTGTTTTAATTTTGGGCAAAAAATTCTTCATAGGCGGATTTTCTTCGCTTTTTCATCTGACACCTAACATGGACTCACTTGTTGCGCTTTCATCAAGTGCATCGCTCATTTACAGTATTGTAATGACTTTTCTCATTACAGACAACCCTCATGCAGTTCACAACCTTTACTATGAGTCCTCTGCCGTTATTGTGGCACTTGTTTCGGTGGGAAAATATCTTGAAGAAAGAAACAAAGAAAAAACTAAAAGTGCAATTTCCGCACTTATGTCACTCACTCCCGACAATGCAATTTTAGTTGATGAGAACGGTCAGTGGGAAGTCCCCGTTTCCATGATTAAAGAGGGGGACACAATACTTGTAAAGCACGGTGCAAAAATCCCTCTCGACGGCATTGTAACCGAAGGCTCAGGCAGTGCTGACGAATCAATGCTGACAGGTGAAAGCAATCCTGTTGAAAAGGAAACCGGAAGCGAAGTTATAGGCGGCAGTCTTTGCCTCAGCGGTGCGCTTTACGTTAAAGTCACAAGAACGGGAGAAAACACAACTCTCTCAAAAATCATTAAATTCGTTGAAGATGCGCAGAACAAAAAAGCTCCTATTGCAGGTGCGGCTGATAAGGTTGCAGGCGTTTTTGTCCCTGTCCTTATCGGTATAGGCTTACTTGCAGGAATAATATGGTTTATCGCAACCCGCGATTTTTCATTTGCGCTGAAAATTTTCACATCAGTTCTTGTTATCGGTTGTCCGTGTGCCATGGGCCTTGCAACGCCTACCGCGATTATTGTGGGCACAGGTCTCGGTGCTTCAAAAGGAATTCTTATCAGGAACGGCGAAGCTCTTGAAACCACTCACAAGGCACAGGTAGTAATTTTCGACAAAACAGGCACTGTAACCGAGGGCAGAATGTCAGTAACGGATATTATGGGCAAAGACGAAAGAAGGCTCCTCTCTACTGCTCTTTCCCTTGAAAAGATGTCACAGCACCCTATCTCAAAGGCGATTTGCGAGAAGGCGAAGGAAGCTGACATTGAAGAATTTGAGGTAACAGAATTTGAAAGCCTTGCAGGCGGAGGAATTCTTGGCAGAACAAAAGAAAACAAGAAAATCCTTGCAGGCAATGCAAGGCTTATGAGCGATAACGGCATAGATTTTTCTCATCTCGAAGATGAAATTTCCGTTTTACAGGAAAAAGGGAAAACAATCGTTTTAGTAGCGGAAGAAAATGAAATTCTCGGTGTTATCGGAGTTTCAGACACAGTAAAAAAAGATGCAAAAGAATCTCTTAAAAAGCTTAAAAGTATGGGTATAAAAACTGTTATGCTCACAGGCGACAACAGAAAAGCCGCCGAATATATCGGAAAAGAAATCGGCTTTGACGAAATCGTTTCTGAAGTCCTTCCAACAGAAAAAGCTGATGTTGTGAAAAAATATCAGAATGACGGCAAAACTGTAATTATGGTCGGTGACGGAATTAACGATGCACCCGCTCTGACTCAGGCAGATATCGGCTGTGCAATCGGCAGCGGCAGTGATATTGCAATTGAATCGGCAGAAATTGTGCTGATGAAAGGCGACCTTGCAGATGTAGCAAGGGCAATACGCCTCAGCCGTCTTACAATCAGAAACATCAGACAGAACCTTTTCTGGGCTTTTTGCTACAATTCCCTTGCAATTCCCGTTGCGGCAGGTGTACTCTATCCCGCTTTCGGAATTCTGCTTTCGCCCATGATCGGTGCTCTGGCAATGAGCCTCAGTTCGCTTTTCGTAGTTACAAACGCCTTAAGGCTTAAGGCGGCAAAGATAAAATAAGGAGAAAGATTTTTTATGACAGAAATTAAAGTTGAGGGTATGCACTGCCCTATGTGTGTGAAAAGAATTTCAGAAGCACTTGAAAATGCAGGCATCAAAGCTGAAGTAAACCTTGAAGCAAAAACAGTTTCGGTAGCTGATGCTGATGTCGTCAAAACCAAAGAAGAAATTGAAGATTTAGGGTTTGAAGTGTGAACAAATTCAAACAATCCCTCAGTCTTTTTGCTACTCAAAAATCCGGCTCCTTTTACACATGTAAAGGGAGCCTCTTTATTTCCATTTAAAGTATAAATTTAATGATATAAAAAAGCCTCCCCTTGAAAATGCAAGGGGAGCGGCAAAATCTATTTTTTGACGAAGGGGATTTTTTGCTTAAATTTTCTTAACGCCGAAGGTTACCTTTTCGCCGTTGATATCCCATTCTGCTGTGTAGCCGTCAAGTGAGCCGACTGCAAACTCGTCAGCAAGAACGTCTGTCATGATTTCATCTTTATTATTTGAGAAAATTTCAGCAAGCTTATCGTTGCCTGTGATATAAACCGTGATGTGGTCAGGAACGTCAAAGTCTGCATCCTTTCTCATTGTCTGAATCTTTGAAACCATTTCACGGACAAAGCCTTCTTCAATAAGTGCGGGAGTAAGAGTTGTGTCAATCGCAACTGTAATACCGCCGTCAGCAAGTGAGAAGAAGCCTGTTTTCTGTGTAGCTTCAATGAGAAGGTCTGTTTCCTCCAGGTCGATTACCATATCACCGAGGTCAAGCTTGAGTACGCCTGTTGTATCAAGTTCCTTCTTGGCAGCACTGCCGTCAATCTCAGAGAGTTTTGTTCTGATGTCATTCAGGCGTTTGCCGTACTTCGGACCGAGAGTTTTCATCTGAGGCTTGAAGTTGTATGAAAGCATGCTGTCAACATCTTCAATGAATGAAACTTCCTTGATATTGAGCTCGTCCTCGATAATCTTCTTATAGAAATCGTTAAGCTCTCTTTCTCCCTTAACATACATTGCACCGAGAGGCTGACGGTTCTTAATATTTGAGCCGTTACGTGCCGCACGTCCGAGAGTAACAATTGCAAGCACTTCATCCATGTTTTCCTCAAGCTCTTTATCAATAAGAGTTTCGTCTACCTCAGGGAATGAGCAAAGGTGGATACTTTCTTCTGCATTCTCATCAACTGAGCGTACAAGATTCTGATAGATTTCCTCTGAAATAAAGGGAACCATAGGAGCTGCAGTTTTTGCAGTAGTAACGAGTGCCGTGTAAAGTGTCATGTAAGCGTTTATCTTATCCTGAGTCATTTCCTGTGCCCAATAACGTTCACGACCGCGGCGGACATACCAGTTACTCATTTCGTCTACAAAGCTCTGAAGTGATTTTGCAGCTTCGGGAATTTTGTAGTTTGCAAGACAATCATCAACGTCCTTAACCATTGAGTTCAGACGTGAGAGAAGCCATTTATCCATAACTGAAAGCGTGTCAACATCAAGAGTATGCTTTGTGGGGTCAAATGAGTCGATATCTGCATAGAGAACATAGAAAGCATAAGTATTCCACAATGTACCCATGAATTTACGCTGTCCTTCCGTTACTGCCTTTGCGTGGAAACGGTTGGGAAGCCAGGGAGCAGAGTTTGTATAGAAATACCAACGGATAGCATCTGCACCGTGCTGACTGAGTGCATCAAAGGGATCAACCGCGTTGCCCTTTGACTTTGACATCTTCTGTCCGTTTTCATCCTGAACGTGGCCGAGAACGATAACGTTCTTAAAGGGTGCTTTATTGAAGATAAGTGTAGAAATTGCAAGAAGCGAATAGAACCAGCCTCTTGTCTGGTCAACAGCCTCCGAGATGAAATCTGCAGGGAACTGTGCTTCAAAGAGCTCCTTGTTTTCAAAGGGGTAATGATGCTGAGCAAAGGGCATTGCACCTGAGTCAAACCAGCAGTCAATAACCTCCGGAACACGTGTCATTGATTTTCCGCAGTGAGGACATTTTACATTGACTTCATCAATGTAGGGTCTGTGAAGCTCGATATCATCGGGGCAGTTATCTGACATTGATTTCAGCTCTTCAATGCTTCCGATTGCGTGTCTGTGACCGCATTCACATTCCCAGATATTAAGAGGAGTACCCCAATAACGGTTACGGCTGATGCCCCAGTCCTGAACATTTTCAAGCCAGTCACCGAATCTTCCCTTACCGATGCTTTCGGGAATCCAGTTGATTGTGTTGTTGTTTTTAATAAGGTCATCACGGACATCAGTCATTCTGATGAACCATGATTCCCTTGCATAATAGATGAGAGGAGTGTCACATCTCCAGCAGTGAGGATAGCTATGCTCAAACTTGGGAGCATCAAAGAGAAGTCCTCTCTTATCAAGGTCAATAAGAACCTCCTTGTCTGCATCCTTACAGAACATACCAGCAAAGGGAGTTT
>CAZDQE010000014.1:0-44531 GCA_964507395.1 uncultured Eubacteriales bacterium
CAATGGGTATTGCCGCAATAGGTTCGGCTATCGGTATCGGTATTGCAGGTCAGGCATCAATAGGTGCTTGGAAAAAGTGCTATATGAGCAATAAAGCAGCACCCTTTATTCTGACTGTTTTTGCAGGTGCACCGCTTACACAGACGATTTACGGTTTCCTTCTGATGCAGCAGATGAAGGCATCGACAGCCGATCCGGCATTTTTGATTGGTCTTGGAATTGCATCAGGCGTTGCTATGGCATTGTCGGCTGTTTTTCAGGGCAAGGCAGGTGCGGCAGGCGCAGATGCTTTGGCTGAAACAGGAAAGGGCTTTTCGCAGTACATCACTGTAGTCGGCCTTTGTGAAACGGTTGCATTGTTTGCACTTGTTTTCAGCATGGTTGCTCTCGGATAAATCGGTTTTACCGAAAATCAATTACGGGCATACTATAAATCCCAATAAATGAGCAGGCGGCAAGGAGAGTATTCTCTTGCCGCCTTTAATCTTGTCGGAAATAATGCTGATTTTGTGAACTTTTGTCAGAAGAATAATAATTCACCGCCACCCGTCAAAAATGGTGTATATATTCCTTTGAGCTTTGATATTAACCTTTTGAACGCTTTTAAATGTGCAATATTAAGTTTTTTCAAAAAACACTTTTTATCTCCAATGCAACCTTTGCTGTGAAGACTTTTTTGTCATTGTCGCAGTCGAAATCTGCTTCGCCGTTATATTTTTTAGTGATTCGTTTGATGCTCTTGATTCCGATGCCGTGGTTACGGGTGTTTTTCTTGGACGAAACAAAATGATCACCGATTTGTTTCGGCGTTTCAAGGAAACTGTTTTTAACAAGGATGATAATGCAGAAATCGTTGAACTTGTCGATGCGGATATCCACAAATTTGTCCTCTGCCACTTTGGTTGCTTCATAAGCATTTTCAAGGAGATTGTCGAGAAGTGCTGTCAGGTCTCCGTCTGCGATGCAAGAAAGGTCAATATCGCGGACATCAGGATTGAATCTGATGTTGTCATTTTTACAAAGAGTCGCATAACGGTTAGCAATTACATTGACCAGCTTGTTACTGCTGAACTGTCTGAGAGAGTGAATTTCCGTGCTTTCGTAGACAGAATCCACATATTTTGTGATGTCATCGTTTCCTTGCTCCACTGACATATTGCGGATAACATTCAGATGTCTTTTAATATCGTGAACAAGAACAGCAGAAATTTCCTGTTGTCTTTGCAGCTCGGCATAATGCTCGTTGTTCATCTTCGTTTCTCGTGCAAGAAGCTGATATTCAGCGTTTTCTGTAAGCGTTGAAACAGTCCTTTCGTGAACGAAGAAAACAATAATACTTGAAAACAGAAAAATGATTGAAGTTATAATAAACAGAATCTTTATTCCGTCGCTGATGGATGTCTGGTAAGAAACTTCTATAAAAGCGATAATAGACAGAATTGAAGTCAGCGGTATGACGAAAAGTAACATCGAAAAGTCGTTGAAACTGACACGCCCGTGGTTTTTTCTGCTGATTTTTGAGAGAAAATATGCAACAACAAAATAAAAAGTTTTGCTGATAACAGAAACGTGGAGCAGGGTTGCACTATCAGCTGTTACAGCACTTAAATCCGCATTCAGTATTTTCATCACAGCGAAAACAACAATCAGCTCTGTAGTGTGTTGTATTGATTCAAGAAGGAATACGTTGAACAAATTCTGCACAAGTGATGTTTCAAAGCACACACCTGCAATTATGGCGTTACACACAAAAAATGAAGTGAGATTTATCGGCGTGTTTCCAAGACGACTGAAGGCAAATTGAACCACAAAAGAAACTGTGTACATTAGAAAAATGAAACGACCGCTTTTCTTCTTTTCAAATTTTGTATTTAAGTAAAAATATGAAGTGAATTGCTCAAACAAAAAAGCAATCACAAAAGCTAAAACATTCACATTGAACACCCCGCAAAAGAAAATAAAGCCTTTTTAAAATCTGCATATTTGCGTTGAGAAACATAAGTTGTTATTCTTTCTCCGTTGCCTTTATCGAGAGAAACTGTGTTTTTGGCAAGACCTACAACACTTTGCAGATTGACAATAATGCTCGTATGGGAATACACAAAGCAGTTTGGCTGATTTATAATTTTTAACCATTCTTTCGGTTTGATGCTTGTTTTGTATTCGCCCATTTTAGTGACGATTATTGAGCCGTGTTTCAGATTTTCTATATACAGAATATCGCTTGTTTTAACAAGGGTTATTTCACCTTTTGATTCTACCGTAATAGTTTTGCTCAGCTTGTTGTAGACTTCAATGGCTTCTGCAAAATTATTATTGAATCGTTCCGTGTCCATCGGCTTTGAAAGATACCTGAAAACGTGGATTTTCATGGCGCTGTCAAGATAGTTTTGAAACGATGTTATTACAATCACGAGAACATCGGGGTTATGCTTCTTTAATTCTTCTGCCAATTCAAGACCGCTGATTCCGGGCATTTCAATGTCAATAAAAGCAATATCATAAACGGTGTTACTGTCATTTATAAATTCACCGCTCGATTTTGTGTCAATGCAGAAATCAACCTTATTTTTCTCTCCCCAATCAGTCACAAGATTGTTTACTTGTTCGAGAATGTTTTTATCGTCATCGCAAATAAGTATGTTAATCATTTTAACCACACCTCACCAAAATAAGTATACCATATCAGTAAACCTGTTACAAATGAATTTTCATATCGAAATTGCCGGAAATGCCATCGAAATCGCCACTTTTAACAAATGATGAAAATATTATGGTATATTTAAGGTGCCGTAAAGGTAGATTTTATGATATAAAAGGAGGCATGTTTATGAAAAAATTATTGTCAGTTATTCTTGTGGTGATACTGCTGTTTTCTACAGTACCCATGGCAAATATGGGATTTGAAGATTTGTTTGCGATTGATGCTGAGGCTGTGTATGTTTCGGATAAGAACAACAAATACGCAGATGACTATGTGTACCGGATTATAGATTGGGATTGGGACGGAATAGAAACAGGTGTGACAATTGTCAAATATATGGGCGATGCAGAAGAAGTCATTGTGCCTGAAACAATTGACGGCTTGCCGGTTGTATCAACATGTGACTATGCTTTCAGTCCTATATACAGAGAACCGTATGAGAGCAAGAATGGTACTTATGAATATTTCAACAATGAAGCCGCAATTAATATCACAAAGATTGTTCTCCCCGATACCATAGGAATAATTGAGTGGTATGCTTTTGCCGGTTGTACAAATCTTGAAGAAGTGAACATGCCGTCAGCACTCGGGCTGATTGCAGGATATGCTTTTCAGGATACAAAAGTGAAAAAGCTTGATATCAACAGCAATTATGGGTTGCAGGTTTATAACGAAGCCTTTGCTCTTTCAAAGATTGAGGAATTGTCAATAAAATCCGAAGGTCTCGAATTAATGGGACTCGAAAATGACAGCATAAAGAAGTTGATAATTGATGCTCCTGAGGCTGATGTAGACTTTTATGGCTCTACCGTTCTGGAAGAATTGATTTTTGAAAATTCTGTGGCAGAGTTCAGTAGCTTCGGTATTACAAAAAGTAAACCTCAGACTATTGTTTTCAAATCAACCTTCCCAAACAACATGTACGGAGCATTTGCGAGACGCTCCTATATTTATGCTGAGGATGATGAAAATGGTATAGTAACCTTTTATCAGCCCGGGGAAAATGATATTATTTATGATGAAGAATCAATGTTTTCTTATTACATAAATAATAAGGGTCAGGCAGTAACAACCGATTACAACAATATCCTAAGTGAAGAAGAAAACATAGTAGTACCTGATACTCTGGGCGGTGCACCTGTGGTGGAAATTGGTTCGCTTACTTTCCAAGTTACAAATGCGGATTCGGTAACTATTCCTGATACAGTTGAGAAAATTGCTTCCGATGCATTCTATAATGCAAGAATTTCCTATGTTTATTCAGGCAAGAATGTCAAAACGATAGGACATTCCGCTTTCCGTGATTCCAGACTGATAGACATAGAATTATCTGAGAATCTTGAAAAGATTGAGGCGAATGCATTTTACGAGTGCGTGTATCTCAAAGAAATTGTAATTCCCGAAAAGGTTACAAAACTTGAAAATATGACATTTTTCAATTGTGAGAGACTTACAAGCGTTACGGCAAAAGGTGTTGTTGAAATTGGAGAAGAAACCTTTTCGAACGATTACTTCAATGGCTCAGAAGTTTTAGTAAATGTTCAATTTTCAGAAGATTTACATACCATAGGTGATTATGCCTTTGCGGACTGTCGCGGCATTACCAACATCGGTGTCAGCGGAGAAAAGATAAAAAGCATCGGCATGGGAGCGTTTATGGAAACAGCCATTACATCTTTTATTTTCTCTGATGAATTGAAAGAAATTCCTTACAGTGCTTTTTATAATTGCAAGAGTCTTACCGAAATAGAAATTTCCGAAAGCGTTGAAATTATCGGAGAGCAGGCATTCCGAGGTTGTGAAAAACTCGAAACAGTAGTTGTAGGTAGTAATGTAACAACGATTGAAGACGAAGCCTTCGAAAATTGCACATCACTTACAAAAGCAGTTATTCCGCCGTCAGTAGAAACTATAGCAAATAACGCTTTTTCGGGTTGCAAAAATCTTACAATTTACTGCACAAAAGATTCTTATGTGCACGAATATGCTATTAAAAGAAACATTCCCGTTATATTGCATATAGATTATTCAATCCTTGAAAAAGCATTAACTAAAATTCCTGCAGATTTGTCAATCTATACTGCAGAAACAAGAGGAAATCTTGAAAGTTTAATTGCGGAATCCGAAAACCTTGACGGATTAAATCAAAAGCAAATTGATGAACTTGCAGTAGAGATTGAAAAAGCGATTTCTAAATTGGAGTTAATAGCAGTCACACTTTCACAGAGCGAAATTACATTAAGGTATAAAGAAACTTACTCAATGTCTGCCACAAGTGAATCGAATGTGACTTGGGTTTCAACCAACCCTGATGTTGCAACTGTTGACCAAAACGGAAATATCACCGCAACAGGCAGAGGTACAACCGAAATTATCGCCGAAATTAAAAACGGTGAAAAGGACATATGTACAGTTACCGTGAAATTCACATGGTGGCAGTGGTTGATCTATATTTTCCTCTTCGGTTTTATCTGGTATTAAAATCTGAATAAACAACGACAACCCGTGGATTTTAAGAATTTCATGGGTTGTTGTTTATGTGTCGGACAGTATTTTTTGTGATTTATTTGTAGTACTCTGTAACAACTAAAACCTGTAACTGACCTCACCGTGTCATCCTCGAGTGATGTTGCTTTCAGTTTGTTATTTTCTTGTCGAGATCCTTCGCTAACGCTCAAGGATGACGACAGGAAACGGAAATTTTCAAAAGCAACATTACGAAGGATCTCGGTGAATAAGAAAGTAAATTTTTAGTTGTTACAATATAGTAGGGGTCGTTCATGAATGATTTGATTAAAATTATATGAATTTTTTGACGGGCGATTCGTGAATCGCCCCTACTTGTTTTCAGGGCATAAAAAAGCCGCAACCCCTGATAAATCAAGGATTGCGGTATGGCGCGCTGCAGAAAAACGAACTCCTGACCTTTTGGTTCGTAGACCGTTGCAGGTGCAATTGAGTACATAATCGCCTATGCGAAAGATACCTGGAATTGCCCTGCAGTTTTCTACACACAGACAAAATACGATAGTGAATATTACGGTGAAATGGTCAAACTTCTTTTAGTAATTCAGAAAAAGTGGGATATATCAGTCATCGACTTCTGGAACGATGAAGAAATCAACAACATCACAGACGAAGAGAGAAAACTCTACCTTGTTGACCATATCCACCCAACAAAAGCCGGCTACAAAATATGGTGGCTCCCCAAAATTCAGAAAAGTTTATATGAAATTGTGAAATGATAAACCTCAGGGGTGAATCACGTTTTAGATGTTGTTATATTCTTCTTCTGATATCCACCAACCGCCACTTGCAATGTAACCATATCTATTCATAAATTGTTCTGCGATGAAATAATTGCCGATTCCTGATAAAACATGTTCAGCACCATTGCTGTTATTTTCTTCTTCTAAAATTCTCAGAATTTTAGCATATAATTCTTGTTCTAATTCATACCAGGCATTATAGATTGTTTCAATTGAGGGTTCTTCGTCAATATCATGCATCAGCCATCCGACTTGATTAAAGACATTAGCATAAACCATAGCGAGTGATTTTTCATCGGTGTTGTTTTCTACCCATTTTCTGACATTATCCACGGCATCGTTTTCAAACGGCGCATCAACCATTACAATAATAGGTTCTTTTACGATGTATGTTTCTTCGTTAAGCTTTTCTAATTTCGCAAATTCAGCCATAACTATACTACCTTTTTCTTTGATTTATTTTGACTTTTGCTTATTAAAGTATTTTTGCATTAAGTTCCTTTTCTCTTTGACGAACTTTTTCAAGTTGTTCGCAATAATTTTTATAACTCTCCTTTAATTCTTCAGGAGCATCTTCTTTAAGTATAACTTCATTGTCTTTAACCTCAATCCACTCACGATGTTGCATCCATCGTCTATCCAATTTAACCATAGCTATTTATCCTTTCTGTTGTAGGTTTTTATATTATAGTGGCAACGGTTTCTTTTTCTCTTTCTCGTACTACGGCAAGTTGTTTCAGATAGTTTTCATAGCTGTCTCTCAATTCTTGCGGTGCATCATCTTCCAATTTCGCACCATATTCTGAAAACTCAAGGTAATCACGGTTTTTCATCCAACGCATATCTAAACTGTTCATATCTTTAATCGTCAGTACCTATGTTAAGCATGAGAACATATCTATCAAATTCAATGAAAATCGAATTGAAAATAATATAGTCATAGGCTTGTAACAGGTTCATTTTATCTTCTACAGTATATACACTTTTCGACTTTCCTAAATACCATTCTAAATTTCTGCAATAAATTGATATATTACTGTCGATTTTTGAAGTGTCGTTTGTTACTGTGAAAATTAGTTTTTTGATTGCTTCTTCAAAAGATAAATCAGTTTTTGTGAAAATCATGTTTTCAATTGCATCTTCAGCATTAGATAATGTTTGCTTCAACCACTCTTCAAACAGACAGTCAAAACATTTCTTTTCTATACGATTTCTGATAGATTCCTTGAATGATAGTTTGTTGTTTTCTCCTAAACCGAATACATCGGATGTAAGATTAACACAAAAACCAAATTTGTAATTCTGATGTATGGCTTCGTCTAATACAGCTTCGGTATAAGCTTCAACAATTTCTGCAAGAAAAGATTCTTCGCCGTTTATTTGCTTGTAAATATAAGGTTCCTTTGACATAAAAATCAACTCCTTGTTTTGATAACTGAATTATATATTAAAAAACATTATTAAGAAATAACCTACCTGAAACAAAGAGACATTAGTTGGACTCTAGTTGGTGTTATGTTTGATCCAAATCACCTTGATTGTTAGAATTATACTAACCCAAAGAAAGGTGTGAAATATGATGAGTGAAAAGCATACTTGTCCCGTATGTGGTTTGTTTAAGTTTGAATATGCAGGATGTCTTGAAATTTGCGATATTTGTAACTGGCAAGATGATATTGTGCAATTAAGGAATCCTGACGAAACGTGTTGTGCAAATCAGATGAGCCTTAATGAAGCAAGAGAGGCCTGGGCTAAAGGGTTGTCTATAGATTAATATAGTGATATAATGAACAAAATTATCAATTTTTAGTGAGGCGACAGAGATGAACAAGAAAAACTTATCCCTTGTGTTTGAACAGTATATTGAAAATTTTGATTACATTATCGAGCCTGATACACAGAACGAAACATACAAGTGGAAAGCGGTTCAACATTTTAAAGATAGCTGGAATATTGATGATGCCGATTTCGCAGGAATGTATAAATGTGCAGTAAGTGAAACCAGTAAGGAGGAGAAATGGAACTCAATAAAATTTTAGACTATGCCATTATGGCAGACGAAACTGCAAAAAATCCTGATATCAAAGCGGGATATGTTACCGCCACTAAGCTCTATGACAACTATCTTTCCAACGATTCGCTTGCAGATTTTGTCGATGAAATGAAAACAATAAATCCTATTGCTTATGATATGTACGGCAAGGGTGGGGGAAAAGAGTTGGAAGAAAGAAAAAGTGGTGCAAATACATATCCGCCTAAAATGGCTTCATTCGGTTCGTCAAGCAGAATGATTTATAACCTTATGAAAAACACCCGAGGTTTTCTTTTTGAAAAGAAGCTTCCTACAACAATAGGTGGCATCGCAAACCTTGACGGATTTATGGAAACAGATGATAAATGCGTTTTTGTTGAAGCAAAATGCAGAGAGCCTTATTCTCAGAAAAGCAATATTGTCGACAAAAAATACGAAGAATTATATAATGTGATTACTAAATCTGATAAGACAAATATTACCTGCGAAGTCAGATCAATAGATGACAGAAAAATGAAAGTCACTTTTCTTTCGGGAGATACCAAAATCCATCATTTTGATTTAAAACAGATGATTTGTCATCTGCTTGGAGTTGCAAATGAGTTTTTGTATGGTAACGTTGATATTAAGAATATCGAATTTATTTATCTTCTTTTCAATCCCAATCTTATCAGTCTTGATGAAGGTAAGGATAAAATTCTGAAAATTTATAACGCAACCTGCAAGGAATGCAATTCTGTTGATTTCAAAGCACTTTTTGATGTTGTAGTTGATTACCTGCAAAATGTCAAAAACATAGGAAAAGACAAAAACAAAGCAGACATAGTAAATGCCTTCACCATCAAACTGTGCGACCAGAGTAATATGATTGTATAAAAATAACACCGCCCGGAAAATCAAAAATCCGGGCGGTGTTTGTTAGTTTAAGACCACATTTCTATGACTTTATCTTAAGGGGTTTTTAGAAGTCCCCTTAAATTTAATAATCAATCAACGAATCCTTAACTGCTTTTTCGAAATTGCGTGCAGACTCGTTTCCTGCTCCTCCGTCAAAAACGGAGTTTTTCATATACACAGCGGCAATATTGTTTGTGGGATCGATCCAGAAATGTGTGCCGTAAGCACCGCTCCAGCCGAAAGCTCCCACCGGTAAGTCTTCATAATCCTCACGGACTATTACACGGACACCAAGCCCCCATCTTTCGCTTGAAGGCATTATTTTTTCGCTGACAAAAGGTGTATGTAACAACCTGAATGTATCTTCACGGACAATCTGCTTTGCGGGTGTTTTTCCCTTGTTCAGAAGCATTTTTGCAAACCTTGAATAGTCATCAAGCGTTGATACCAATCCTGCTCCGCCAAGATAATGTTTGCACGGAAAAAAAGAAAAAACTCTGTCTTCGATCGTTTTCTCATTGCAACTTTTGCCGTCAACTCTGTTGTGCATGGCAATCGTTGCTTTCCATTGCTCCGGTGTGGGAATGAAAGTAGTATCCGTCATACCGCAAGGCTCAAAAATTTCCTTCGTTAAAAATTCAAGATAGTCTGTTCCGGAAACTTTCTCGATAATCTTTACCAACACATCAAAAGCACCGAATGCGCTGTACTGTTGTTTTGTTCCGGGTTCAAAATCAAGACCCATTCTTAAATAAAAATTCACAGTGTCATCAATGCTCTGTATGTCTTCTTCGGACAATTTGGCATCCTTAAGGGGATCACTGCCGATTCCCGAAGTATGGGTAAGAAGATTGCATATTGTAATTTCATTCTGTGCTTTGCCCAAATCTGTCAGTTGTCCCGACTGTGACATTTGGGTGATATGAATATCTTTGAATTCAGGCAAATAATCGGACACTTTATCAGACAACGAAAGCAAACCCCGTTCAATGAGAATAAGCGTTGCCATCGCCGTCACGGGTTTTGTCATGGAAGCCATACGGAATATGGTGTTTTCGGTAACAGGCTCATCGGTATCTGCAGAGATGCTTCCGAAACATTTTTTATAAATCACATTATCGCCCCGGATAACACAATATGCCGAGCCGAATACTTTGTTATTTTCAAAGTCGTACGAAGCTGCTTTTTCAATGTTGTTTTTTAATAAATCTATATCCGGCTTGCTCATAGTGGGAACCTCCGTTGTTTAATCGGCAAAAGACTGTGCCGTGTGCAGAAAATCAAATCAACACACCGCCCAGATGGTCAATTTCATGCTGAATGATTTGTGCTGTCCAACCTGTGAAAGTTTTGATGCGTGTCTGAAAAGCTTCGTTCTGCCATTTTACTTTAATGCTTTTGTAACGCTTGCATTTACGAGGACCTCCGAGCAGAGAAAGACATCCTTCTTCCGTCGGATAAGGATCAGACTGCTTGATAATTTCAGGGTTGAACATAGTCATGTATGTACCCTCGTTGTCAAAACAGATAATGCACTTGTGCACACCAATCATATTTGCAGCCATACCAACGCAACCATCTTTGTGAGCAGTGAGAGTGTCCAATAAATCTTCCGCCACCTGCAAATCTTGGATTGTAGCCTTCTCCGATTTAATGCTCAACAAAATCGGATCGTGAATAAGTTCTTTGATCATATTAAACTTCTGATAATTTAATGTTCTTAATAATGAATCTCTGTTGCCTTTTAATAAGTTAAGTTTAACATACAAGACAATTTTTATCAACTAAAAAATAAGGTGTGATGATATAATTCCTTTAATCATCAATTATCGGCACACCGATAAATTTCACGATACTATCCACTTTTTTCATTAGGGCAGGTGAACCAAGCCATTGTCTTGTTAAGGAAGCTGAAAATCATTTCGTCTTTGTCCTGCTTTGCGATGGTGATAAACGGCTGAAAGTCGCCAGTTTGTACACAGATGATACCTTTTCTTGGCTTTCTTTTTGTATCAATACGGGTTTTCGTTCCTGCCATTATGCCCACTTCTTCAAAACTTGAATCACGGATATAAATTTCACGATAGCGATCATTCTCATTGTATTCGGGGTCTTTCAATTCTGGGAAATATACTTCATTTCCCATAAATGAACGAATAACTTTGTTGTCATAGTCCTTGTCTGTGCTCTTGCAGAACAGTTCAAGGATTGGAAATGGCATAGGTGCATTTTCAGGTGACATGATTTCAAGAATTTCTAAAAGTTCTGATGCTTCAAATTTCATAACAAAACTCCTTTCTCAGCCTTGGTTGTAAAGTATGGGAACGCCAATGAATTCTACAGTCTGAGCAAGGTTTTGTTTTGAACAAGTAAAACAAGAGTAAAAGGATTTGGAAAAGTGAAAAGAACAGCATCTGCCGATTCCTTTGCGAAAGCAAGGAGAGGATAGTCACCAATCTGAATACAAACCAGTCCCGTTTTTCTCTTGTCAGATGTGTCAATGAGAACTTTTGAGCCGAATTTGATTCCCATACTGCTGAAACTGCCGTCACGCTGATAAATCTCACGGTATCTGTCGCCTTCGTGATACTCTGGATCGGCTTTATCCGAATCTACCCAATAACCGCTTGTTCCGACAGGATGAATTTTTTCAACAGAGTCCCTGCCCATAACTCTCCTGTAAAGGTCTGCAACAGCATAAACACGACCTGTTTCCTCTGTTGAGTAAATGGTCAGATGTCCTAAAGTCATCATAGCCTCAAGGTCATAGCAAGTATGCTTGACGAAATCGAAACAATTCATCAGTTGTTTATTGAAGCCATTGCCGATGCAAGTGAGAAGTTCAAAAATGCGGAAGTTGAAACATCAGAAAACACATCACAGTCAAAGGAAGTTAAATATAGCATCGCAACTGATAGGCAAGGAAGTTATGTAAAAGTAGATGTAAATCAAGATGTTTTCAATGGTAAAAACACCAGAGAAATGCAGGAAATAGCTCGCAAATTGATAAAAGAAAACTTTAAAGGTAAAGTTTTATCTGTAGGAGCTGATGGTAAAGCATACATAAACAAGCGTTCTGCTGAAGAATATGCTTATCCGGCAAACCGCAGAATGGACGATAGTATAAAAGAAGTTAAAATGCGTTCCTCTGCAGAACTGGACAATCTTCTTGCTATATCTGAATTTGTTGAAAATCAGCCTGATGACGGAAGACATCCACAAGCTACAGGCGGTTGGGATGTATATACCACTCGTTTTGAAGTCGCAAACAAAATGTTTATCGGTGAAGTGAAAATTATGGTTACTGACCGAGGATATGTGTTCTACGATATTACAAAAATAAAAAGATTGCCCGTAAATGGCGGTCAAACTGAAATAGATTCAGTCGCCGCATCAGGCAATCTTTCTAATGACATTATATCCAATTCTGTTAAAAATGTCAATACCAGTATATCCGAAAACGGTGTGAAGTATTCTTTTGCCGGCAGAGAAGCAAAGACATCCGATATAAAGACACTTGAAACAGCTATCCGTCTTGAAGATGTAGGAAAAGCAACATCAGAGGAAATAAGACAGCAGACAGGCTGGTTCCGTGGTATGGACGGAAAGTGGAGATTTGAAATAAGCGACAGGGATATTGAGATTGACACGACAGGAAAATTCCATACTAACCCTGATGTAAGGCGATATATGGAACTATTTGACAAGGTCTTTGTTAATATGAATGCCTCTGAAGAAGAAGCAACAGAACTTCGTAGCCTTGATGAAAACCTCAAAGGCGTGAGCTTCGAACCGAGAACACTGGGAGAACTGATAAAACATGATAAGCTTTTTGCAGCCTATCCTCAGCTTAAAGAAATATCTGTTCACTTTGCCGATATTGATGAACGAGGTATTTATGACCCGATTTCAAAAATTCTTGTTTTACAATCAAAGTTAAAGCTTGACAAGAGTAAACTTGAAAAAACTCTTATTCATGAAATCCAACACGCAATACAGGATATCGAAGGCTTTGCAAGCGGCTCAAGTCCTGATTCCTGGCAGGTTGCAGGAGTATCAAAGGAAGATGCTTACGGTTATTATGAAAGAACTGCAGGCGAAATTGAAGCCAGAGATGCTGCAACAAGAAGTTGGAGAAGCGATGAGGCAAGAAAAGAAAAACGCCCTGATATTGACAGGACGGATGTAGTGTTTGCGGATGTAAAGTATTCTGATCGCAATTTTGTTGAAGACAAATACTTCAGCAGGCAAATCGATAAGTTTGAGACTCTCAAACAGGGTGGATATATTACTGTAGGAAAAATTACAGGCGGTAGTCCTCTTAATATGGTTGGCATACCCGAAGGTAATCTTTATTTCGATGTTTCAAAAATCGTACACGAAATGGCTGAAAGAAATGACCCCATACCAAAAGATAAAATGAAAGAAATCCCTAAGGTTTTGGATAACCCCATAGTTATTACAGAATATGTGGACAACGAAGGTAATCATTCAGCAAATGTCTACGGTGAAATTTTTGTAGGGAGTTCTCCTGTGGTTATTGGTGTAATGATTGCTAAATCTCGTAATGGAAACATTGTAAGCAAAATTCAAACTGTTCACCCAAACAGAAATGTGCTTAAAGAAATGGTTGACGATAATATTCTGTATTTATCGGAAGATAAAAAAGAAACCAAATCCTATTTCCAAGCCCTCGGTACGCATAAGCTACCTTTCGGGGGGAAAAGATTTGGTTTCATAAGAACTATATCACAGATTTCTGATGTTGTCAAGAGGTTTTCCGACCGAGACCCGAATGCCCTGACTCCTCGAAACCTTCTTGCAAATGCCCTTGAAGAGTCTGCAGTACATGAGGTTGAAAAGAAGAAACTTGCAGAATACAAGGACAATATTGAGAAGCTTTATGCAAAAGAGCAGGAACTGTATGAAGTCCGCAAGGAAATCAAAGAACTTTCTTTCGCGCCGGGCAAAAGAGATACTGCAAAGCTGAAACAACTTCAGGAAAAAGCAACAAAGTTGTCAAATAATGTCACTCTCTACGACAAGAAACTCCTGACTCTTGAAAGCACGTCATTCCTCAAAAATGTCCTTGAACGTGAAAAAGCAAAGGCAATCAAGAAACAGAAGGAAAAAGATGCTGAACGCTTAAAGGCACAGAAAGAGAAGGCTTTGCAGAGAGAAAAGGAAATCACAGAAAGATATCAGGCATCTCGCAAAAAAGCTGTTGAAAGCCGTAACAAGACTGCTATGAGAAATAAGATTAAGAGAGTTGTGAACGAACTCAATCAGTATCTTCTTAGTGGGAATAAAGTCGAACAATCTATTCAGAATTCAGTGAATGTTAGAAGCTTTCTCCCTGATTCTACTGGGAATATGGCAGTTTAAACACGATTTTACCAAAAGGTTTTGAGTTGTTAGAATTTTGTTAGAAAAATGCCGTTATTATTTCTTGAAAGAAAAATAATTTCAGGGCATAAAAAAGCCGCAACCCTTGATTTATCAAGGATTGCGGTATGGCGCGCTGCAAGAGATTCGAACTCCTGACCTTTTGGTTCGTAGCCAAACACTCTATCCGACTGAGCTAGCAGCGCAAACAGCGTTTTTCAACGCTCATATATATTACCACAACAAATCAAAAAAATCAATAGCAAATTCAATTTTTTTAAGATTTTTTTGATTTATTTTTTTGCCTTCTCTTTGTCGCCTTTCTTTTCATAACCGAATGTTGATGCGAAAAGGTCAATTTTGAATGCTTTGATTACGGAGCTGAAAAGTCTTGAACCCTGCACGGGCATAAGTCTGTTAAATCTGCCCATCGCATTGCCGTCAAAGCCTACAACTATGTATGACTTCTTGCGGAGAATTCCTTTGAGGATTCTGTTAACAGCCTTGTCACAGGGAGTTGAAACCATGTTGATGATGTCCATGCCGTCTGTTGCGCCCTGATTTCTGAAAATGTCTGTCTTTGTAAAGCCGGGGCAGACAAGACCGATGTAAGCTTCACCTCTGAGTTCTTCTCTCATAGCTTCAGTCAGACCTTTGACTGCTGCCTTACTGGCGGAGTACATTGATGTGCCGCCCAGAGCCATAAGTGCTGCCGAAGATGCAACGTTTACAATAGCGGGAGTTTCACTCTTCAGAAGAAGGGGAAGCATGATTTTTGAAGAATATGCTGCTGAGTAGAAGTCGATGTTGATTGATTCGTCGATTTCTTCCTTTGTGTAATTCATAAGTCTGTCAAAACGGGGGAGAACACCTGCGTTGTTGATGAGAACATCAGGCTGAATATTTTCTTCAACGAGCCAATCATGGAAATTCTGCCAGTTGTCATAGCTTGAAACATCAAAAAGCTTGTATGTGAAAAGCTTTGCGTATTCGCCCAGTTCTTCAACGAAAGCCACCATTTTCTTTTCACTTCTTGCAACGCCGATTACCTTACAACCGTGCTCTTTCATAAGTCTTTCCGCAAGCATCTTGCCGATACCGCTTGATGCGCCTGTAAGAATTACTGTTTTGCCGTCAATCCATTTTGCCATAATTATGTACCCTCCCAAAAAAATTAACCAATTACTGTAATTATAACATGTTTCTGCAATATTTTCAACTCCTGATAAATGGACAATATGTAAATTTTGTCAAGGATAATTTTTAATAATTTGTGTCTTTTAGTATATTTTGTTGACATCGGCCTTGTTTGGAATTATAATTAAACTGTACAATTATTTCCATAAGGAGGAATGTAAAAATGGATAAATACTTAATTATTAATGCTGACGATTTCGGAATGTGCAGAGGTGCGAACCTTGCAGTTATGGAGCTGCTCAAAGAGGGAAAGATTACTTCATCAACAATCATGGCTCCCTGTGCATGGGCACCTGAGGCTGCTCAGTTTGCAAATAAAAATCCCGAGCTTGCAATCGGCGTTCACTGGACAACCACAAGTGAATGGGATAAATACAGATGGGCTCCCGTAAATTCATCAAACACTGATTCGCTCAGAGATGAAGACGGATTTTTCTATCACGAAAGTGACGAGTTTGAGAAAAACTGTGATGTATCTGAAGTCAGAGGCGAGCTTATCGCACAGATTGAAAGACTTAAAAAATTAGGTCTTGAAAATCCCTCACATGTTGACAACCACATGGGCTCACTCTACGGCATCGAAACAGGCAGATTTGAAATTGTTCAGATGACAATTGAGCTTGCAGGTCAGTACGGACTTCCTTTCCGTTTCCCCATGCAGTTTACAGACGAGCAGTTCGGAAATGATATGCTTGCAATCCATGTTCCTAAGGAAATGATTGAAAAGTTTATCGGCGGTATGACTCAGCTTGGTCAGAGTCTTAAGGTAGCAATGCCTGATTTTCTTCTTCCCGGCCATTGGGACGGACCGCAGAAAGAAAGCTTCGAAAATTACAGAGAATATATTTATGAGTTCTATCGCACTTTTGAACCCGGTGTTACAGAAACTTATATTCATCCCTCTCTTCCCACAGATGACCTTAAGGGCACAACAGGCTGTTGGGAAAGAAGAGTTTGGGAATACGAACTTTTCAAAGATCCCAAAACACGTCAGCACATCGAATCTCTCGGCATAAAACTTATTAACTACCGTGACCTTAAGAAAATGAGAGGTTTCTGACATGAAAAAGTTTCTTGCAGTTATTCTGTCAGCGGCAATCGTGTTTACGATCGGTGCAGTTCTTCTCAATGACAAAGCTGAAACTGAAATTAGTGTAGAGCCTGCTTATTCAGGTAACACTGAGGAAATTATTGAGTCTATGGAAGCTGAGCTTGAGGCTGCAGAGGAAGTCGCGGAAGAAGCGGCAAAAATGGATGTCAGTGACAACACGGGTAACGCTTTCGGTTATGTTGTTGTAACCGACACAATTCCCGCAGACGGCAAAACCGATGTTGCAGACGCTCTTCAGGCACTGATTGATGCAAACCCTAACAGGACAATTTATTTCCCTGACGGAATTTATCTTATCAGCCACCCCATTTATACACCTGCCGACCCTCGCAAGAGTGTTGATTTGCAGCTTTCAAACTATGCGATAATCAGAGCATCATCAGACTTTGAGGGAGAAGCTCTTGTTATCCTCGGCGGTAAGGATGCGAAAAATGATACTCACACGGTAGGCAGCAACTACGCACTTGAAGGCGGAATTCTTGACGGCAGCGGAAAAACAAACGGTGTTGTTATTGCAGGCGGCAGAGAAACTGCCATAAGACAGGTTTCCATAAAGCACACTGTTGTCGGTATCCATGTGAAATACGGGGCAAACAGCGGCTCGTCTGATGCAGACATCAATGATGTCAATATCATCGGTACAGGCGGCACGGATTCTATCGGACTTGTTGTTGAAGGCTGGGACAACACCTTTACAAATATGAGAATCGGAAATGTTTTCATCGGTGTTCATGTGAAAACTTCTGCAAATGCTTTCACCAACATTCATCCGCTTTATTACTCTGATTATACAGATTATGAAAACAGTGCAGGCTTCCTTGATGAGGGCGGCAACAATATTTATAATTTCTGCTACAGTGACCAGTTCTGCAATGCGTTTGTGACAACAGGCAGTGTTTCATCGATCTATGATAACTGCTTCTGCTACTGGTATTCAGAAGCGGGCAACAGAGAAGTTGCGTTCAAAGCAGAAAAATTCAATTCTGTTGTAGACAATCTCCGTTGTGGTTTCAGATATGATACGAGAGACAACAACTATGTGCTCGTTACGGAAAAAGTTGGCGGTACAGGCGTTTTTGATACTCTTCTTGCTGAAAGTCATAAATACACAGGTATAACACATACTTTCTATAAAGAGGGCAGTATTTACAATTTCTTCGCAAAATTATTTGATTAAGAGGTAAATGAAAATGAAAAAGTTTTTGTGCGTTATTCTTTCAATCGCAATGCTCATTTCTGTTTTTGCAGTAAGCGCATCTGCGGAAAGCATCAGCTATGAGGATTGGCAGGAGTATTATGCAACCTGCGACAATACGAGTATTACTCTTACACCCGGTGACAATGAAACAGAGATGAATTTCTGTTGGCATTCAGAGCGTGACGGTCTGAACAAGCCTCTCGTACGTATCAGTAAAAATGCTGATATGTCGGATTATAAAGAGTTCAAGGGTAACAGTACTTTTTCTGACCTCGTTGAACAGAGAGTCAATAACGTAACTGTAACAGGTCTTGAAGAAAGCACAACATACTATTACGTTTACGGCACAAAGAACGGTGTCAGCGAAGCAGAAAGCTTTACAACACGTTCCTTTGACAGCTACAAGTTCCTTTATGTCAGCGATGCGCAGCCAAACTACAAGAATGACCTGACGGAGCGTGCTTTCAAATGGAACAGAACTCTTGAAGCAGCATTTACTGCAAATGATGACATCAGCTTTATAATCAACGCAGGTGACGTTACAAACTACGGCAAGCCGACAGAGGAGTGGACAGCAGTTCTCTCACCTGAATATCTCCGTTCATATCCTATGGCAGCAACTCAGGGTAACCATGATGCGAAAGGTACAACATACAAATATTATTTCAACAATCCCAATGTTTATCTCGGTATTGCTCCCACAGTTTACGGCAACGGATATTATTTCACATACGGTGATGTGCTTTTCGTAATGATTAACTCAGTCAAGATTAATTTTTACGATAATTATCAGCTTATCAAAAAGGCAGTTGAAGAAAACCCCGACACAAAATGGCGTGTTGCAGTAACTCACTTTGACCTTTACGGCTCAGGACACCATTCTGTACAGGACGATGTTTTAGCGGCAAAGAGAACGATTGCTCCTGTTCTTGAAAGCTATGATTTTGACATTGTTCTCACAGGTCATGACCACATCTGGGGCAGGTCATATTTCATGAAGGGCGACAAGGTCGTTGAAAATGCAGGCTATGACGAGGGCAGTGTTACAGACCCTGAAGGAATCATTTATTTCACTCAGACCGCATCATCAGGCAACACAAGAGAAGAAATTTACGATTTTGAGTGGCTGGGCAAAACAGTTCTTTCAAGCAATGACTGCTATTCTACAATTGAAATCACAAAAGACGGTGTAATGGAAATTATTTCCGTTGACTCAATCACAGGGGAAACAATCGACACCTTCACAATCACGAAAACTGATTTTGAGTTTGACGAAGAGCCTATGACAACAGGTTACCTTGGTGCAATTCTGGAGCCGCTTATGGGTGAGTATTTTGTGATTTACGAAGTGATCTATAAGATTTTCGGTGCATTGGGAAATCTGATTTTCAATTAAAATCAATCAAAAGTGCTGTCCTTTTCGGAGATAAGAATGAAAAAGATTGTTATTGAAAATGAAACAGGCGGAAGTCTGATAATAAAATGGTCTCTTGATGATGTTCATATAGGGGCAGGGGAGAAAATAAAAATCGAAGTGCCTGTCGGCGAAAAACTCCGTGTGTTTAAAAACGGCGGCAAATCCTCTCAGATATGCCGTGCAGAACACTATCACGAAGAAGATGTTACAAGGAAGTGGTCTTTTGCACCTGTTGTTCTTTCTCTTATCCTGCGAAGTATGACAAAAACCGTGAAAAAGTTTCTGAATCTCTCTTCGCGTGCGAAAGAAATTATCAGCGAATCTCCGAAAGTTTTATTGTATCAGCATAGCGGTAATTTTATTAAATTTGCAGATTCGGAAGTTGAAAACGGATCTTCTCTCTATGAATAAAAGAATCCCCCTCGCAGTTCAAAATGCAAAGGGGATTTCGTTTTTATAAAATCAATCCGTGAAAAATTATCTGCATAACGGAAAATATGAAAAAAATATTGCACGGCTGGACTTTTCAGACCATCCGTGCAGAAGCATTGAAGCAGTATGAGATAGAGAACCGAACCGCCGTATGCCGAACGGCACGTACGGTGGTGTGGTAGGGGGAGAAAAGCCCCCTACCCGATTGGAATATTTCTACGCACCGTAGAAACAAATCTCTTTTGCGGTTATTGAACACCTGAAATGGTTGCCGTATAATAATAGCAAGAAAAAACAGGAGGTTATGTATGAATTTTTTAATTGGAGAAAACATCAGACATTTACGCCGCGAACGTGACCTGACTCAGGAAGAAGTGGCTGCTCACCTTGGGATATCGTTTCAGTCCATAAGCAAATGGGAAAGGGGAGACGGATATCCCGACATAACAATGTTGCCGTCAATAGCCAATTACTTTGGTGTAAGTGTTGATGAACTGCTCGGAATGAGTGAAATTGCTAAAAAAGATAAGTACAACGAAATAAACAGACTTTGGGCTGATAATAACAAAAACGCCTTACACAGAGAGAATGTTTCACTTATGCGTAAATCACTTAAGCTTTTTCCCAACGATGCACTTTTGCTTGTTCAGTTATCTACATCACTTGAGAAGCTGGACGGAACAGCAGATGAAAAAAACAGAAATTTAAGGGAATCCATAGCCGTTCAGGAACAAATTCTCCGTTACGGAGAAGATTCAGAGGTGCGGGGTGCAACACTGTATAATATATGTTTCGCGTATTGGAAAATCGGTGAATATGACAAAGCATTGAATGGGGCGAAGAAACTGCCCAATCTTTACAAAGCCCGCGAAAATGCTCTTGTATATTTTCTGCAGGGTGAGGAAAAGCACAAGGTTGCCAAAGAAGCTCTCATACCCCTTGCATGGACAATCGCACATCATTTATCAGCTCTTTCAGATACGGAAAATAATCCTGAATATCTGAAGAAAGCCACGCAGATATTTGACATCCTTTTTGACGGAGAAGAAGATGATTTTATAAAATCAATCCGTGAAAAATTATCTGTGTAAGGCGGATTAAAATCTGATAAAGATAATATTAAACAATCCCATTTGCTGAATGCAAATGGGATTGTTTGCTATATGTGCTTCGCACGCGATATGTTTTCATTTCACGAAAACGCGATATATTTTTCACTTTGTTCAAAATGCGATATGATATAAATCATTCACGCCCGAAGGGCATATCGTACGAAAGTATATCGCACGCTTTTGGCGTATATCGCAAATCAGGTACTGATTTATATCGTTGCAAAACATTTTATGTTTTGCATCAATACCACCAGTATGTACCCCAGACAAAGTATCTGATCAGTGCCATAACGGGAGTCCAGCCGAGGATAACATTCATTGTATCAGCAAGACCTCTGAGGAATTTAGGTACATCGTATGTGGGAACTACCATGGGAAGCTCGTATTCAACGCCCTCTGCCTTGATGGGGAATGCCTGTGAATAAAGGATTCCGCCTTCACCTGTGAGCGTGAAACGCACATAGCATCCGAGCTTATCCTCATACTCGTTAAGGTCAAGGTATGTAAGATTTTCGCCCTCAGCGATGATTTCTCCGTCTGAATACCAGCGGACATAATTATAATTTTCAGCGTTGAAGGAGATTGTGTCAGTATCCTGATTTACGTCAAGAACTGAAACGAAAGGAGTTTCATATTCTTCACCGTTGTACTCGTCACCAAGGTCTGCTCTTGCATAGTGTGAGCAGGAGAAGAATGCTCCTGTTTCCATGCTTGTTCTGAGAGCTTCTTCTGTCAGCTCAGGCATGAGCATGTATGTATAGTTTCTGTTGTACTGGTCAATTTTGTGTCCGTCTGAGAAAGTTATACCATAAACATTTCTGCCGTAGGGGATGCATGTTGTGAGAACATTGTCCCAGAGAATGTAGTCGTATTTAGTATGGTTGTTAACACCGCTGTTAACGTCCATGCCTATGCATGACGGATATGTGAGGAAAATGTTTGAAAGCTTGTTTACATAGTAGGGCTCACTTGCTCTGTCAGGGTCAAATTCGCAGCCTACATATTCACCTACATGGTCAAGGAATGTGATACCGCCTGCTTTTTCGACTTCCCGTGCAACTGTTTCATAGTCGCCGTAAACGCCCATTCGAGCCTGACCGTATTCTTCGCCCTCATTCATGAAAAAGCCGTTTATATGTGTGTCATTGATGGGAGTTGCACCGTTGATTTCCGCCGCGCCTGTAATTTCAAGCATTGGCTGAGGACTTCCGTCTTCATTATATCTGCCCACACCTGCAAGGATTTCGTCACGTCTTTCGTCTGTGAGAACGTCAACTGCCCCCATTTTTGTGTTGCCGAATTTGAAAAGGCGGTAAATGGGAACGGTTGTGGGGATTTCGTTCCACGGAACTCCGATAACCGCATGGTCGCTGATTGCCAGAATGTCAAAACCAAGCTCGTAGTGTTTTTCAACACTCTCTGCAATAGTGGGAACAGCATCAGATGCGTTTGTGTGGCTGTGGAGAGATGCCTTGTAGGCTCTCCATTCACCCCATTCAACATCCTCATAAGGATTTTCGATTGTGTAGTTATATTTGCCCTTAACGTCTTCAGGCACAAAATCCACTTCTTTATCAGTGGGTGATGATGCGGAAGCGCTTACGGTAAAAATGCTGAGAGCCGTAACGGCGGAAAGAACAAGAGAAACAGTTTTCCTGAATTTCATTTTACTCAGCCTCCTAATCCCAGATTCTGCAAAAAATTGGTAATTGCAACCGTCAGGTCATAGAGAAAGAAATTAATTTCAGCAATAAAATCTCTGATCAAAACATTAAAATCCATAAAAATCGCTCCTTTTATCTTTTAAAAATAGGGGATTGCTATGAAAATATTATATATCAAACAAACGAATTTGTAAAGAAGAAACAAAAATTTTCATCATTCTTTCGATAATTTGATATAAAACAGAGATAAGGGCGGAAGTTTATCCGCCCTGAATTTTTATAAAATTATACATATAAGACCGTTGCAGCCTTCGTTGATGACTTTTTCCAGAGTTTCCTGAATTCTCATTCTGGCGTCTGTAGGCATGCGGTAAAGCTTGTTGTGAAGACCTTCTCCTACAAGCTCATTGAGGGATTTTCCGAAAATGTTTGAGTCCCATATTTTGGCAGGATTTTCCTCAAATTCCTTAAGAAGATAGTTTACAAGCTCTTCTGACTGGCTTTCGGAACCAACGATTGGTGCAACCTCTGTGTTGATGTTTGCTTTCATCATGTGGATTGACGGAGCAGAAGCACGAAGTCTTACTCCGTATCTTCCTCCCTGTTTCATAATTTCAGGCTCTTCAAGCTTCAGCTCTTCAAGCGTTGGCGTTACAATGCCGTAGCCTGTGGCTTCAACCTCGTCAAGAGCATCCTTGATTGTCATATATTTTTTCTTCATTTCCGTCAGCTCAATGAGATTTCTCATCAGGTCACTTTCATCGTTTATGCTCATACCTGTTTTCTCACCAAGAACTTCAAAGAAAAGTCCGCCCTTGATATAAGGCTTTACAATGGCACTGCCGTCTGAAAGATTGACAGAGGAAACTTTAGCGCCGTCAATATGCTCACACTGACAGATTTTGTCCGTAACCTTAAAAATATCTCTGACACATTTCATCTCAGCGGAAGCAGTTTTTACAGCATCGTAAATTGAACGTCTTACAGAGTGTTCCTTTGTCAGCGAGCTGAGCCATTGAGGAAGGTCAAAGGAAACCTCTTTAATTGGGAAACTGAAGAGTACCTGTTCAAGAATACTTCTTATTTCACTTTCCGTCAATTTCATGCAGTTTACGGGCAGGACGGACACACCGTATTTTGCTGACATGTCTTCAGCAAGCTTTCTTGACTTATCACTCTGAGGATTTTTGCAGTTGAGAAGAACAACGAAAGGCTTTTCGATTTCTTTAAGCTCGTTTATAACTCTCTCTTCACAGCCCTCATATTCATCTCTGGGAATATCGCTGATAGAACCGTCGGTAGTGACAACAAGACCTATTGTTGAGTGTTCTGAAATTACTTTCTGGGTGCCGATTTCTGCGGCAAGATTAAAGGGGATTTCCTTTTCAAACCAAGGAGTTTTGACCATTCTCGGCTGGTCATCTTCAATGTAACCGAGAGAAGAGGGGACTATGTAGCCTACGCAGTCGATCATACGTACTTTCAGGTGTGCCGTATCGCTCAGAGTGATGTTCACGGCATCTTCGGGAATAAATTTCGGCTCGGTTGTCATAATAGTTCTTCCCCCTGAGCTTTGAGGAAGCTCGTCATTTGCCCTCTGACGCATGCTTTCTTCCTTGATGTTGGGGATTACAAGGGTATCCATGAATTTTTTGATAAAGGTTGATTTACCTGTCCTCACAGGGCCTACAACGCCGATGTAGATATCGCCTCCCGTACGTTTGCAGATATCGTCATATATATTGCTTGAAGTGTCCATGTTTTATTCCTCCGTATCTTTTTTAGTTAATAATATGAGATGTCCTCTCTCTTTATGACAACTTGACAAAGAAGAATATGTATGATATAATTTCAGCGTATTCAGAAGACACATATGAACTTGAACAGGTTATTTGTAAGTTTGATGATTTACAGGTAACCTGTATTTTTTATACTCTTTTGGTACAAAAATATTTTTTTGGAGGTACCACAATGAATAACGGTACAGTTAAATGGTTCAACGCAGAGAAAGGTTACGGCTTTATCTCAGATGACGAAAACGGCGAGGATGTATTCGTACATTTTTCAGCAATCGTAGCAGAAGGCTTCAAAACTCTTAATGAGGGACAGAAGGTAACATTCGAAACAGAAGCTGATCCCAAAAATCCCGAAAAGAAGCGTGCAGTAAACGTTCAGGCTGTGTAACGTGTCTTTTGACACTTTACGGCGATATAACGCCTATGTCGCTCGATATGTGTATACACGCGATATGCTCACTTCGTGAGCGGGGATTTATATTATATCGCATTCGGGAAAACGGGAATATATCCTGTCAGCTTGCTGACATATTGCAAAAACTACCTGAGAAAGATTTTTCTGTTCTTTTTCAGGTAGTTTTTGTTTGACAAATTATCTCGTTGTGATATAATTTTATTATTCTAAAATGAGGTGATACTAATGAGAAATATAAAACCTGTGATTGAACTTGAGCTTTATCTTGTCCGTCATGGCCAAAGCAGGGGTAATGTAGGTTTTGGTGACAAGGAAGTGGAGTTTACCGAAATTAATGACCCTCGCCTTACAGAGCTGGGTATTATGCAGGCGAAAAAAGCGGGCAAGTATTTGTCAGGTGTTGAGTTTGATGCATGTTATTCAAGTGCCTTGGTAAGAACAGTTATAACAGCAAATGAAATAATGTCATACCAGAAAGAAAAGAAGCCCTTGAATGTTCTTCCTCTTGTTACAGAGGTTGCCGTTGAGGACATTTTCAAAGGCAGGACTATGGAAGAAATCAGAACTTTCTGCGATACTGCTGTTGTGGCAGAGGGCTTTAATGAAGACGAAGGTTTGCTTTTTTATAATCCTCGCGAAAACGAAAAACCGATTTTTGAGAGAGCTGCCAAAGCAGTTTCTTATCTCCGCTCACGTTATAAAAATGGCGAAAAGGTTCTTGTGACCGGTCATGCTGCATTCGGAACTGTTATGATTTTCCATATCATGGGCTATACTGCATCACCTGTTTTTGATATTGAAATTACTAACACAGGTATAACCCATATAATTTTCTACAAAGAGGGCACTAACAGATTCGGCGATATAGTTTTTGACAGCATCAACGATACAAAGCATTTCTGTATTCCCGATGAGGATGTTTTACCGCCCTCGATTTCTAAAATGATAAGGGAAAATCCTGAGAATTTTGATGATTGTGCAGAAAAACTTACCTCTGCCATGAAAGAGATTCACACCGTAAAGGCAGAAGAAGCCATTGACATCAAGCCTGAGATGGTGCAGAAAGCAGACGAAATCATGCATTCGATTACTGCCGAAAAGTGGCAGAAATTAAGAAGTCTTGTAACTGCAGTGGAAAATACAGAAACAAGACTCATTGTAAATTGCTCGGCAGATTCGGCTTTTCTTGAGAACGGCAAGGTGTGTTTTGAAAAATCAGAAAAAGAGTATAAGGGATATCCGGTTTTTGATTTAGGAAAGCTTTATGAAAACCTTGTAGCCATATCGGAAATCGACAGAAAAACAGTTTTTGAAGCATCAGGCTTTTCGCTTGACACTGCAGAAAGAGTGTGGAAAAAGGTGATTTTTACATACTTTGAAGGCGAGGACGAGGCTCTTATACAGAGAGCTGACGACAGAGCAAGAACAGTTGCATATCTCAACATTTTCCACCGTCTTGTGAAAGATAAAAATGCCGACAAGGCCGTTTTTGATTACTATAAGGATAAGCTTATTGAGTACGTAACTCGCGTAGGCTCGCTTGATTTTGAATAATATAAAAAGATTTCATGCCCTTATTCTCCGCTGAAGAGAGTAAGGGTTTTGTTTTCGTCGCAGGTTGCGAGAAATATTTCTTTTGCGTTTTTATAGCCTTGTTTTTTTATCTGATTTTCAAGCCATTTTCTGTCAAGTCCCATTCTTTTCAGGTTTTCTTCAAGTATTCTGCCGTCCATGATCACCTCTGTCGAGATATACTCAGGCTGAAGAGATAAGCTCATATCGTTTGCATTGAGCGGTCTTTTGGTGCTGACAGGAAGGACTGTAAGCCTGCCGTTGTATTCAAAAACTGCCGTCTGCACATCGTCAAGATTGAAATAACCCTCTTGTCTTAACATGACGAGAAATTCACTCAGGTCAAGCTTTGCCTTTTTCATGTTTCTGCGGTAAATTTTTCCGTTGTTCATGATAATTGTAGGTGAGCCGTTGACAAATTTTCTTGTTTTAGGGAATTTGCTTGTAATTAAGGACAAGGCAACGGTTATTATGCCGTAGACTACCATTGCAATAAGCGGTTTCCACGGCTTTTCAAGTTCTGTTGCAAGCTCTGCGGCAATTGAGCCGATTGTGATTCCTGTGATATAGTCGAAAAAGTCAAGCTGGGACATCTGCTTATGTCCGTTGATTTTTGCAATAATAAAAAGCACCGCTGCAGAAAGTAATGCGGTGAGGGAAGTTTTCAGTATTTCCATATTCAGCCTCCGAGAAATTTTTATTATTATTCCCGAAAGTGAAGAAAAATATAATTTTCAATAGCTACCCTTAATTTATTTTGTTTATTTAGATGTCTTTTTTACATACCAGCTTATGATTTTATCAAGGAGAGATTTTTTCTCGTTTTCATTTCCGCTTTCAGCAGGATTTACGGAATCGCTGTCTGAAAGGTCGATTTCCTCTGCGTTAAGCTTGTATGAATTTGCGAAAATGTCAAGAACCTGCTTTCTGACCATTCCTCTGAGGGGAAGGTGAGAAACAAGACCGTATGTTGCCGCCTGACCGCTGTCTGCAAGCTCAGGATGCTGTCTTACATATTCAACTCCTTCACGCAAATCCTTAAGATAGTCGTCAACTACCTTGTCGTGAGGAGCGGTTACCATTGCGTGAAGAGCATCGGGACGCTGAATTCTGTCAATGTGCCAGCCTTTTTCCTCCATGACGTCACCGAGAGCAAAAATGTTGACGCTGCTGTCCGTTGAACGGTAAGCAAAAAGGCTTGCTTTAGGCTCTCCTATAATTTCAAAGCATCCGATTTCTTCGATGCCTTTTTTCAGTGCCTCTGCAACCTTGATTGTGCGGTCTGCAAGGTTTGTGTAGCCTTCAATTCCGTTTGCCTGAATTGCTGCCCACGCTGCCGCGTAAGCACCGCCGGGTCTTGTTCCGAGGAATGCAGGGGAAGCAAAAAGTCCGCCGGGCCAGCTTTCGTTGACAAACACCTGATGCTTAAAGTAATCAACGTTTCTGTAAAGGATACATGAAGCGCCCTTTGCCGCAAAGCCGTATTTGTGAATGTCTGCTGAAATCGAGGTTACGCCCTCAACTCTGAAATCCCAGAGAGGAAGCTCATATCCTGCTTTTTCCATGAAGGGAAGAATATAACCGCCTACGCAGGCATCGACGTGCAGGGGGATGTTATGCTTCTTTGCAAGCTTTCCAAGCTCTTCGATCGGGTCAATAATGCCGTGAGGATATTCGGGCGCCGCACCTAAAATCATTACGGTGTTTTTATTTATCATCTTTTCAACGGCTTTGACGTCAACCTTGAAATCCTTGTCAAGGGGAGCACGTCTTGTCTTGACACCGAAATATTCCGAACCCTTATCCCATGCGACATGAGCAGTTTCGGGAATGATCATTTCAGGCTTTTTAATACCTTTTGAACGTCCTAAATCACGGTATGTTTTAACTGCAAGCATACAGCTTTCGGTTCCGCATGATGTCATTACACCGCAAGCCTCATCGTCAACATGAAAAAGCTCTGCCGTAAATTTCAGGACTTCCTTTTCGAGTTTTTTCAGACTTTTGAAGGCTGTGGGATTAAGTCCGTTTGCAGAAAAATATTTTCCGTATGCTTCCTGCAGAAAGTCTGTGTACTCCTCGTTCAGGTAATAAACAAGGCTCCAAGTCTTTGCATCCTTGTATTTCGGGTCGTTAATACCGAAAGAGTCAAGCTCTGCAAGAATTTCATCAAAAGGTCTGCCTTTTTCAGGTGCTGCTTTACTCATAATTATGTAACCTCCTCAAATTAGTACGGGACGATGTGTTCATCGTCCCTTTTGTTTAAAACGGTAGTTTTTCAAGAAGCCAGTATGTTCCTATGCCCAGATAGTTGCCGATAGCATAGCCGATAATTCCTGTTGCAATACCTGAAATAAGTGCTGCGTTGTTTTTAAGTGATGATGCAACAACAGGAACGAAGGGGGGAGAACAGATGGCTGACGTTGAAGTGATAATCATTGTATCTACGTCGATTTTGGCGAGTTTGCAAAACACAGCGTGAAGTGTCATGCTGCCGAAAATCGAGAAGAAAACATAAGCGAGAATTGTCAGGTCAATGTTGACGAGCATTGAAAGGTCTGCCATTGTAGCAACCGTAAAGCAGAAAACATAGATAAGGTACATACCTGCCTGAGTTGTTTTTCTGATTTCTCTGATCGGCTTGAAGAATGAGCAGACGATTGCAAGGGTTGTGACAAGAAGAATTGTAACTGCAGTTTCGTATCCTGTAGCCATTTCGCCGATAACATAGGAAATTGCAAGGATTACACCTGAAAGGAGAACTGCAAGCAGAACCTTGCCGAGAATCTGAGGCTTGAAGAAGTCCTTATAATTTTCGGGGTCTGCAGTGTCGTTGTTTGCATCGTCACGGGCAACATTTTTGTCACCTTCAAAATCACGGAGCTTGAAAACTTTTTTAAAGACTGTCTTTGCACCCGATGTGAGAAGAAGGATGTATCCGATTGAAATTACCATGTCGTACGTGTTGAACATGGTATATGTTGTTTCGTCAACGCCGATTGCGGTTTTGATTGATGCAATATTAGGTGTACCGCCTGTGTAAACACCCATTGCAAGACCTGCATATTGGGGAGTATTGGGGTCGCTCGAACCGAAAATCAGATGAAGTACAAAAACTACAATTGAAATAGAAGCAACTGCCAGAGCCATGCAGATTATACCTTTTTTGGCTGTTTTCAGCCATTTTTTCAAATCAAGCGAGAAGAGAATAAGGGGAAGCGCAAGGCATACGCTTACGTCCTGCATTGTGCTTTGGATTCCCGAAAAGCTTTCGGGGAGAATTCCTATATTTCCTACGATAATACCGAGAACATAGCAAATGAGGACGATTCCAAGCTTGTTAACCCATTTGACTCTGTTGTTGAGATAAATTATGGGAGCGGGAACAAGCATGAATAAAACTGCTGTAAGAATATTCATTGATTTACACCTTGTTTCTTGAGTGATTCGCGTACATGTGAGAAGAAATATTCGATTCTCTCCTCATTGTCAAGAACCTTAACAGGCTTGACCTGATTAAGGTTTGCACCTTTGGCTCTGAGTACATCGCGGTATTCTTCGTAAGTGCCTGTTTTGAGGAATTTTACCTCGCAGTGACCGAGAGCACCGTTTCTGATAAGGGGAGGAACAAGAACGTTGGTTTCGCAAAGTCTTTTCTCGAAAAGCTCAGCATATCTTGCACATTCACTGTCAGGAAGGTCGGCATTTTCAGGCTCAATGAGAAGCTGATAGTGGCCGGGAGAAGTTGTTCTGTCAGGATAGATGCAGTAGCCGTTGAAGTTTTCTCCCACAGTATTCGAAAGTTCATTTATAAGGATCTCGAAAGCGTGCTGATTGATTTTTTCACCGCTGATATTAGCAATCTGATTTCTTCTGTAAAGGAAAGTAACCTTGGGTGACTGCTTGTGGTAGCCTGTAACGCGGACAACGTCCTCGATTCTGTAACGGTAAAGACCGCTCATATTTGTAACGATAATTTCGTATTCTTTTCCCACTTCAAGCTGGCTGATAGTAAGAGGAGTTGAATCCTCGGGAGCATCAATGGGAAGGAACTCATAGAAGCCGTTCTGAGGAAGAAGAACATATTCGAAAGAATTAAGCTCTGTAGGAACAGCCATAAGACCTTCGGAAGCTGCATAGCCTAAGTAGTGGATGGGAAGGTCGGGTCCGATATAACGGCGGAGCTTCTTTGCATAATGTGAAAGGCTTCCCGTACCCATGCCGTAAAGCCAGCCGATATTCGGCCAGATTCTGGGAACAATAGCTTCTTCGTCAAAGCCTTTTCTGAATTCACGGCGAAGCTCTTCTGCTCTTTCCGGGTCGGGCTTACATTTTTTGAGAAGCTTTGCTCTTACGTCAGGGGGACATTCAATACTTTCGTTGATTGTACCTTTTTCGATATCGTCGCAGAGCATTTCCCAGTTATTTTCAAGGTAGAACATCATTGATTCAACCATTGTAACAAAAACAGTACCGATGTAGCTGACATCGCGTCTCGGAAGAGCGAAACGAAGCTTCATGTAGTGCATGTCCATAGCATCGCGTGTTTTCGGGAACATAACCTCTCTCGGAGAAGTTGTGTAGAAAGGAGTTACAGGCTTTAAGTTGATCATCGGATGAGCTGCGAGACCGCCTGCAATAACGCCGCTGGGAGTTTTATGAGCGAGAACCTCAATTGTAAGAAGTCCCTTCTGAGGAGGCATTCTCATGCCCTTTTTCTCTTTGAAATATTTGAATGCACAGCCTACGGGTGCGCTGAAGCTGAAGCACTGACAGACCCAGAGAGACCAGGCAGACATGGGAATAAGCTTTGACTTGCCCGTGCTTCCTGAGGATTCGGCATATCTTGCGATCATTTTCTTTGTAATGAGATTTTTTTCGCCCTTGTTAGCCATTCTGTCTATGTAATCTTCATAGTCGGGATAAGCAGAATAGGGGACGATTTTCTGATAATCTTCAACTGATTTTACGTCCTTGAAGTTGTTGAGCTTACCGTAAACAGTATTTTTGTTCTGTTTCATCAGTTTTCTGAGATTTCTTTCCTGCTGCTTCACAGCGCGGGAAGAATAGAAATCAAGCTTTCTGAGCTCGGTTCTTCCGAGGAATGAGCCGAATTCAATCATAAGTCTGCCGAATACTTTATTCATTTTTTAGCCTCCGTAAAAATAAATTTCTTACAAATTGCAAAGTTTACAATGCCCACAATAAATGTGGCAATCATTTTTGTGATAAACATTACAGTATCGTTTCCTAAAAGAGCGGTCAAGGTATCAGACAGGTTGAAAAGGTATGTCAGCCCCTCAATTGCCCATGTTGTTGTGACAGAAAAAACTGCAATCAATACCGCGAAGAGGGGGAGAATCTTGAGAATGTTCCTTTTGCTGTGGAATACCCAGAAATAGTTGATGAAAAATCTTACAAAAAAGAAGATTACTATTGAAACTGTGTTTGCCGCAAAAAGACGTGAAGAATCGTTTTCAACAAAGGCAAAAAGCTTGTAAAGGGGAGTCAGGGAAAGGCTTTCGAAAATTGTTACCACAAAGCCCATGGCCATATTTTTTACAAACTGTACAGCCGTTTTTTTATTGTCATCTTTTTTCTTCATAAGAACTAATCCTTTGTTTATACTGATACCACAGTATAATATCACAAAAGACAGAAAAATGCAATACAATATCCCGACACTCAAAGAAGCGTTTATAGGTTTTATTTTGAGATAAGAGATAAATTTTTACGCTATTTGTGTAAAAATAAGCAAAATCGCTTGTGTTTTTTATGTAGATGTGCTAAAATGTTAAGGAATATTAAATTTAATTATAAAAAAGGAGGTCGGTACATAAATGAGTGAAAACAAAGGAAAACTCATGGACAAGGTCAAAGACTTTGCCACCGAAATCAAAACCCACTGGGACACACCTGCTGAGGGAAAATATGTGCCTTACAAGGAATATAAGGACATAGTTTTCGCAGTGGGCAGTAACTATGCAGGTTCAAAGACATTGGAGTATATCTCCTTTGCATCTGCATGTTATCTTATCATGCACCACTATCAGCTCCCTTATCTTACCTTCTCGGTTATCAACATCATCAATATGCCGCTGAACTATATTTCAGCCCTTATCTGGTGGTTTGTCTGCGATAACTTAGGCTTCCTGCCGAAAAAGACGGAGCGTAAGCTCAATGCTGTTTATATCGGCATGATTGTGTTCGGTCTTACATTTATTCTGATGCCGTGGGCGAAATTATTAGACCCGTCCATTCCTTTTGTTACATACCTGAACGGTCTTGAAGGTCTGTCTGCCGCTGCCTGCTTCAAAGTCTTCGGCACCCATTTCCTGTATACAGGCTGGGTGGGTGCGAGAAATATTTTCTGGAGAAAGAAGCTTCTTCCCAAATACGGCAGATACAAGTATTCTCTTTACTGCGACGCTATCCCGAAATGCGTTATGGTAATTCTTATCGGCTGGCTTCCTGTTTATAACATTCCTGATATTGCAACAAGAGTATGGGTTGCAAACCTTATGTTTGCTGTCTTTAATGTTTTCGGATTTGCGAATAACCTTGAAACATGTACAAAGAGCATCAGCCCCAACCTTCAGGAAAGAATTCTTGTGCGCAGCTATCCTATCAAGATTTCACACATTTTCAACTCAATTCTTGCAATCGTTCTTCCCGTTATCATCGGTATGCTCCGCTATGAATGGGCAGATATCAATGTTTACAGATTCGTAATTCCCATTACGTTTATTACTGCAGTTTGCTTTACAATGGCATTTGCAGGCAAGGTCAAGGAAAGAATTCCTCAGCCGCCTATTGAAAAGAAAGTACAGATTAAGTTCTGGGACGGTATGTTCGGTGTTCTGAAGAACAAATATCTTCTTATCAACACGATAGTAGGACTTATTGATGCTCTGGGTAACGGTATGCTGCCCTTTGTTACAATACTTTATTTCTACACCTTCCGTCTGAGCGGTCTTCCCTACAGCCTTATCGTGGCACTTATCTCCTTCGCAGGAACTCCGCCCGATCTGCTCTCACCTTATTTCCTCAAGAGATTCTCATATAAGCAGATTATGATTTTTTATCAGCTCAGCCGTGCCATCGGTAATGCTGCAATCGTTTGTGCTATCTGGTTCTGCGGAGAAAACCTTGTTCTCTGCGGTACAATCTGTATTGTAGTTCTCTTTTTTATGGAAATGACAAAGACAGTTCCCACAACTGCAGGACATGATATGAATGTGCGTATCGGTGACTATCAGATGTATCTTTCAGGTGAGCGTCTTGAAAACTTTGCAAGCGTTTTCGGTTGGTTTACCGGACCTATCACATCATTTATCGGACTTCTTATTCCTCTTTTCCTTCTTCAGTACGGCTTCAACAGTAACTGGGAAGTTCTCTTCATTGACGCGTCAAGAAGAAACATTATCGCAATTCCCCTTATTGTTGACATTGTCGGCTTCGTGCTGATGACTATTCCGTACTTGTTCTGGGACTATGATTCGAGAAAACAGAACATGGTTATGGAGGTTCTCAAACGCCGTGCAGAGGTAACTGAAAAGAAAGCCGAGGCGGAGGGTATAACAACCTCAGGCGGATATAAAGGTTAAGGAGGGGTGAGAGAAATGAAAAAAGATAAAAATATAAAAAATCAGGTTGAAGAACCTATTGTTCTCGACATCCCCGAAGATGAAATCTGGACTTATCAGATTGAAGGTCTTGCAGCACCTCATATCAATAAGCCTTATAAGCATTATACTCTGAAAAAAATTATTTTCTCAATTACAATTATAATCGCAGTTTCTCTTTCTGTTTATTTCAGTATCAGAACTGTTCAGAAGGATACCTTTGAATATGCAAGCGCATCTGAGGGTACATATCAGCTTTCAAAGTTCAGTAACACCGGTTATATCACAGAGCTTGATATTGACTATGTGACGGAAGTGGTTTATGACCAGGAGGACAAAAATCCCGAAACCAACTTTGAACTTGTAAAAGATGAAACAAAGAAAATTACCGAAATCAGAGAGTATGCTCTCAACTGTGACAGTAATGTAAAAGTAATTTATATCGGCAAGGATGTTGAAAAGATTGACGGCAAATCCTTCTATTCCTGCTGGGCGCTTGAAAGAATCGAGGTAGACGAGGAAAATCCCTACTACTGCGATATTGACGGCGTTCTTTACAACAAGGATAAAACCGAGCTTATCAACTATCCCTGTAATCACGATAATTATCTTCGCGAAAAATACGGTTATGATTCCGAGCCCTACAGAGAAGATGCAACTGAAGATTATATAAAGGATATCCAGACTTATGTTGTCCCCTCAACAGTCAAAACTCTCGGAGAGCTTTGCTTCAGCTATGTAAATCTCAGAAACATCTATCTTCCCGAGGGACTTGAAACAGTTGAAACACTTGCAGTTTTTAAGCTCCATGAGCCGAAGGACCAGTACAGTAATATAGCATCTCTTGAAAATATTTATTCTTACAGAACAAAGAAAGAGGTTACAGATACAGTTTTCACATCGGAAGAAAATCTGGGTGAAGTTTATCTGTCGCTTCCTGAAGGTCTTAAAGAGATTCATTCCGATGCTTTCAGTTACAATCAGGCTCTGACTTATATGTACATTCCTGACAGCGTAACATTTATCGGACACCACGCTTTCTGGGATACGGTTTATAAAGAAAACGGTGAGCTGCAAGGTGTAACAGAGATCAACGTGCCGTTTTCAGAGGAAGATTTTGAAGAGAAGGTTGAGCAGGGAGACCAGTGGAGACCCCAGTATGACTATATGCTCTTCAAAAAGAGTATAAATGTAGTTTATTCTTCAGAGAGAATATAAAAGTTAAGAAGGCAAAATAATGAAAAAATTCAAATGCTTACTTTTGTCTGTACTCGCTCTCAGCCTTGTGCTTGTTTTTGCATCATGCGGCAGCAGTGCAGAGCGGGTGACGCTTACAACTGACAATGCTGAAAGTTATTTCGATGTTGATTACGGCATTGACATTGCACAAAAAACTGAGGAAAACACCTTTATCACAGAGGGGCAGTTCTTCGTAAGTGCCGCCGCAAAAAAGACGGAATATAATCTTGACGGCGTTGAACTTACATTTCAGGTAACATACAAGGTTGAAACTTCGTCAGCAGAGCCTGTGACAAAAACAAAACAGGTGACACTCAAAATCGGAGATATTGTCGGAAACGATATGGAAGTATTTGTTGAAAAATATTCAGATACTGAGGAATATCCCGAAATCACAATTGTAGCGGTGAAAATTTCAGCAGTCAAAGGTAATGTTAAAGTGTAAAATCAAAAAAATCTCCCTTGTCAAAAGGGAGATTTTTTGCTAAAATGAATTTGAAGATAAGCAAAGCAGGTGATTAAAATGAAACACAGGTATAATCCGTTGGTTTATTTGGCGGTATTTTTAGGCCTTACATCAGTAAGCTTTATTATACTTTACTTCTTCCCGGATTTTGTGGAAACATTCAGTAACGGCAAGAAAAAAGGGCTTGATGACCTGCTCTGTGCCGCACCCGTTGCCTTTACATTGATAGTTGTTATGGACAACCTGAGCAGAAGTGTTGAAACGCTGGGCGAATATGTAAAATTCAATAATTTCAGATTCAATTCTTTCAACAAGCTGAAAACCTTTTCGGTAACGCTTTCTTATGAAAGTATTACAGGTCTTGATTCCAAGAAACTGCCTCTTATCGGTATTTACAAGATACTGGTAATATCAAAAAATTATCCCGACCCTATTCCGGTGTCAAGGTTTTTTCTGAAAAACAAACAGCTTTTTTATACCCTTTGCAAGCAGACACAGAGGTATAACAGGGAAGCCTTGATTGACGATGATTTATTAGAATTTACAGAAAAACACAGAGAAAAGTATGAGGGATAAGTCCCGTTAGTTGTGCTTTGGATTTTGATTGTCTTTTTCTTTTGTGGGGCGTGTGTTATGATGAACTCACGAAAGGAGATGTACAAAATGAAAAAATTCTTCGTAACAATTACAGGTATGAATCAATACTGCGGTAATAACGGCTTCAAAATCGGTGATGAACTGAAAATCGTCAAGGATTACGATAATGATTTTGATGATGAGGCAATCAAGGCTGAAGCCGTAGGTCTTGGAACAGTAGGTTATATTGCAAACAGTGTAAGAACAGTTTACAAGGGTACTTCAAGTGCAGGTAGGATTTATGATAAAATCGGCGAAAGCGCAAGAGTCAGAGTGATGTTTGTAACCCACACAAGCATTATCGCAGAGCTTGTAATTGAAGAAACAGAAATCACAGAACAGTAAAAAACACCGTTGGCGAACGCCGAGCTCCCATAAGGAAGTTTTTCTTTAAAATGTGAACTTACGGCACAATAATGCGTTAAAAACCACCGATACGCTCATCGGTGGTTTTTGCCTTTTTTGCACATAATTCAGCGGAACGTCAGAAACTGCTCCCACTACGATGTGACCGCAAGTTTCATTTTTATTGCGCCGAAGGCCCGGAATTCTGCACTCTGCATATATTTCTGCATCCGCAAAGCTGCGGCTTAAATTCGGTATAAAAAAGCACATCCCGAAAGATGTGCTTTAAAATATCTGATTTTACTGGTCATCGCCGAACTCTGCGATATATGCCGCAACAAGCTTTTCGGGCCAGTCTGAAACAGGCTCAAGGCGACCGGTGAAGAAGCGGAGAGTTTTAGGTTCATGTACAAATCTGAGACCGCCGATAAGGTGTCTGTGGTCATAGAGCCATTTAACTCTGTCAATAACATATTCTGTCTGCGAAAGAGTGAATACTCGTCTCGGGAATGCAAGACGGACCATTTCAACTGATGCAATACGCTCCGAGCCGTCAGCGTTTCTTTCTTCTGAGAGAGTACCTCTTTCCATGCCTCTGATACCACCGCAAAGGTAGAGAGCAGCAACAAGTGAGCCTGCAGGGTATTCCTCTGATTTGATGTGGTCAACAAATTTTCTTGCATTGATGTGAGCGCCGAGACCGCCACCCGGTGTTACCATGGGAATGCCGTAATCGTGGAGAACGTCTACGCAGTGCTTGATGAACCGGGGACCCTGTGAAATGATGTCCATATCCATTGATTCGTCAAAGCCTACAATCATTGCTTCCATTTCTTTGACAGACATACCGCCGTATGTAAGGAAGCCCTCAAACATTGTGATATAGTCTTCCATCGAGTGGAACATTTCTTCGTCACGAACGAGGATTGCACCGCCTCTTGCAAAGCCGAATTTACGTGCTGAGAAGTAGATGATATCGAACAGGTCTGCAATCATTCTTGTGATTTCACGGATTGACTTGTCTTTCATTGATTCTTCGCGTGTTTTGATGAAATACAGGTTGTCCTGAAGAAGTGATGCATCAAGGACAGTGACGATGCCATACTGCTTTGCAAGCTCGGTTGCTTCTTTCATGTTTTCGTATGAAATCGGTTGACCGCCGATAAGGTTTGTACCTGCTTCAAGTCTGATGTAGGAAATGTTGTCTGCACCTTCTTTTTCTATACAAGCCTTAACCTTGTCAAGGTCAATGTTGCCTTTGAAGGGGAGTGTGCTTTCTTCAATAAGTCCCTCGTCTTTTACAAGCTCTTCAACTCTTGCACCAAGGCGTGTTACATGAGCCTTGGATGTTGTGAAGTGGTAGTTCATGATAACACAGTTGTTTTCTTTAACAAAACGCTGTGCAATAATATGTTCGCAAGCTCGTCCCTGATGTGCAGGAAGTACATACTTGATTCCGAAAATTTCTTCAAGCTTATCTCTCATGCGGTAGAAGGTTTCACTTCCTGCGTAAGCGTCATCAGCTCTGAGCATTGCTGCCTGCATATTGTCACTCATCGCGTTAACGCCTGAGTCAGTGAGCATGTCCATAAAAATATCGCCGTTGTGAAGCAGGAATGTGTTGAAGCCTGCATCTTTCATCTTTTCAAGTCTTTCCTTAGCAGGCAGAAGGGTGAGTTTCTGTACGATTTTAACCTTGTGCATCTCCATGGGGAGGGGGTCGTGTTTGTAAAATTTGATTTCCGGCATGTTTTTCTCTCCTAAAAATTTAATTCTAAACCATGATATATGATAAATGAGCATTTGCCAAATTGATAATCTTGATAAATATTATCGAATTTTTCGATAATAAATATTGCTTTTTGATTTGAGCTGCTATATAATATTTTTGAGGTGATTTGATGGAAATAAGAAATCTGATTACATTCCTTGAAATTGCGGAAAGAAAGAGTTTTACAAAAACAGCAGAAGCTCTCGGTTACACTCAATCTACAGTTTCCGCTCAGATAAAACAGCTTGAAAGAGAGCTTGGCGCACCTCTTTTTGAAAGAATAAACCATAAGGTAATGCTGACGGATAGGGGAATTTCTCTGCTTGAGTATGCACAGGAAATTGTGAACCTTTCAAAGAAAATACAGGAGGCGCCTGATGATTCGGATATGTGCGAAGGTCTTGTGCGTTTCGGAATGGCACCGTCAATAAGCACCATGATGTTAGGCTCAACCTACCTTACATTCCACGAAATGTACCCTAACGTAAAGGTGCAGATTATTGCGGCGGAAACTAAGGAAATGCTGGAAATGCTTGACAGAAATGAAGCTGACCTGATATTTATTGTTGACAGGTATGAATACAGCAAGGACCACATCGTTGTGTCCGAAAAAAAGGTTGATATGCACTTTATTGTCAGCTCGGACTCACCGCTTGCAAAGAGAGGGAAAATTGACATCAGAGAGCTTGTTACATTTCCCTTTATACTCACTGAAAAAGGTCTCAGCTACAGAAAGCTTCTTGATGAAAAGCTTTCGGCAATGTCTTTGGAAATTCAGCCGATTATCGAAATGGGTAACACCGACAGAGTTCTTGAAATGGTAGAGCTGGGCGGCGGTGTTTCTTACCTTCCCGACTATGTTACGAGAAGGTCTTTTGAAGAGGGAAAAATCACTTATCTGCAGGTCGATGATTTGGGTGTTGATGTGTGGCGACAGATTATGTACCACAGAAAGAAATGGATTTACCCCGCAATGCAGAAGGTTATTGATTACTGCTCTGAGGTGTCAGAGGGCAGACTTTAATGTTGACTGAAAGTATAAAAAGTGGTATTCTAAAAATGTAAAAAGTGATGTAAACTTCGGTTTACATCGGAAAAATTTTAAAATGTAAAGCGGAATTGGTAGAAATATCAGGCTTTTTGAGTTATAGTAGACCCAAGGAGGACAAAAAAATGACAGTTGCAGATAAAATTTTGAAAATGAGAAAAGAGCAAGGCTTGTCACAGGAAGCCTTTGCTGAAAAATTGGGTGTTTCAAGGCAATCGGTGTCTAAATGGGAATCAGGAGCGGCTGTTCCCGATACTGAAAAAATCCTTGCCGTGAGCGAGCTTTTCGGGGTGTCTACAGACTATCTTCTCAAAGATGAAGAAGCGGAAACACCTGCTCCTGTTGAAGAAAGGGAAGATGCTTTTATGGATGAAAAAGATTTGGAAGTAAATACAGTTAAGATTGCAGGCGGAAGAAAAAATATTGCAAAGATAATAATTTCAGTTATTCTCGCTCTTGCCGTGGTTGTTACCGCTGTTGCAATTCCCGTGTACTACGGCAGTTATAAAGAGGCATGGTGGGAACTGAACGGCGGTAAAATTCAGTACCCGTATGTTCTCGTTCACGGTCTCGGCGGCTGGGGTGACGGTGACGGAATAAACGAAAGTGCAAAATACTGGGGCTCAGGGGCAGGCGACCTGAAAGCCTACCTTACAGAGCAGGGTTATACAGTTTATACACCAAGTGTCGGTCCTGTTTCAAGTGCATGGGACAGAGCGTGCGAGCTTTATGCACAGCTTACAGGCACTCAGGTTGACTATGGCGAAGCGCACTCAAAGGAACACGGACATGACCGCTTCGGCGAAGAATTCGATACCGCACTCGTTGAAAACTGGGGTGAAAAAATCAATGGCGGTCAGAGGGTGAAAATCAACCTTGTAGGACACTCTTTCGGCGGTGCGACAGTCAGACTCCTTACATCACTTCTTGAATACGGAAGCGATGCTGAAATAGATGCCACAGGGGACGAAACATCACCGCTTTTCACAGGTGGAAAGGGCGATCGGGTAAACAGTGTAACAGCCCTTTGTGCCCCTCACAACGGCTCATCTCTTACAGAAATCATCAACGATGCAGGCTCAATTCTTGGCATTGGTGATACAACAAGCCTGCTTGTAAATCTTTGTTTTAATATTGCAGGCATAAGCGAGCCTGTCAGCGGAATTTATGATTTTAAGCTTGACCATTTCGGAATCGGTGCAGTTGAGGGTGACGAAAGTGATGTAACAACTGCTGTGGGAAACTTTATCAAAGTAGGTAAAGACAACGCGGTTTACGATCTGTCACCTGACGGTGCAGCAGAGCTGAACAAGACAATAAAGACGGTTGAGGACGTTTACTATTTCTCCTATGCTTACTCAACAACAAAGGAAGGCTCACTCCTTAAAGGTCAGGTGCCTGACAGCGGTACGTTCACACTTCTTTATCCCGTAGCACTTGCTATGGGCTCATACACAGGCACAACAGACGGCGGAATAGTGATTGACGAAACATGGCAGGAAAACGATGGGCTTGTGAATGTGGTTTCTGCACAATTCCCTGCAGGAGAAAACCATATTGATTTCCCCACAGAAGAGGATGCGAAATTTGAAAGAGGCATCTGGTATGTTGCACCCACAAGCAGAGGCCACCACGGAACTGTTATCGGTCTCGGTGCAGATACGGAAAGTACACAGAAATTCTACACAGACCTTTTTGAAACAGTAGATGCACTTAAAAGATAAATTGTTGTTTGGTTGATTAAACAACATAGGCTTCCCCTTGAGGGGAAGCTGTCACCGTAAGGTGACTGATGAGGTGTAGAAAACGAAGTTTTCGTACATTTATTAAAGTTTGCTTAATTATGCACCTTTCCACCTCATCCACCGCAAGCGGTCCCCCTTCCCCTCAAGGGGAAGGCATAATTTACCAAATCTGAAAAATGGCAGAGATTTTTGATTTTTTTTAAAATTTTTTGTTACATTTTAAAATTTCGTTGATTATATTATGAGAACATAAAACGAGGATGATGATTTATGGGTACATCGGTATTGCTTGTTTTTATTATACCTCTTATGGTTGCGGACATGATTGGCTCATGGGTATCTTCGTTGTTTGGCGTAGATTTTGATTCGGTCGTGTCATGGTTCGGAAGCACGGAAGCCACAGACCTTGGTTTAACCATATTTGCACGCATTTATGATATATTGGAGTCTGTAGCGCAACCGATTATTGAAATGCTTGCAGGAATTATTTAAACACGATACAGAAAGGAGTAAATTTTATGGGATCAGTAACAGTTCTTTTTTTACCGCTTTATCCGATTATATACTTGTTTTTACTTTTGAGTAATTTGTTCGGTACAATGTCAGGTGCAAATGTGTCAGAGGTTGCGTTGCCTTATGATGAAGCAAACGGCATAGTCTGGACTTGTGACAAAACTGATTACGATTGGTTTGAACTGTCAGAAACAAGAGTCGAGGGCGATACACAGGTCTTTTCTTTTAAGGGGAATGGCAAAGAGAGCCACTGCACATCGGTTGTATTTACGGATGAAAATGGCAATGAAGTGGTTTATTATGCACGTGATGATTCTTCTGCTTTTTCTACATTAGGAAAAGCTAAGCTGTATGCACCCGATGAATACATAATTTATGATTATGTGCCTGAACCTGAAATCAAGTGTGAAAACGGATTTTGGCATTTGATTACTTCCGGTACGCAAACTGATGATTATTATTTCGGAACACACGAAGTTGACGGAAAAGAGGTTATCAGGGTGATTTGCTTTGACGGTGTGCAGTTCAGTCATAATTATAGTTACCATGGCTGGAATGAAGACAGAGATAATGAATATAATGAGGATGTTAAGGTTATATACGAATATACAAAAGAAGGCGGACTTAAAGTTAAGGAGTTTCCGAAAATATATATACAATCAGCACAGTGAAAATAAGAGAGCTTTAAAATGTAAAAGCCCTATGCACTCGTTTCGGGTGCATAGGGCTTTTGGCTTATTTCTGAATTTTATTTCTTTCTCTTCAGATAAAGCTTTGCAAGACCGCCTTCCGATGTTTCGCGGTAGTGGAATTTCAGGTCCTTGCCTGTTTCGTACATGGTTTCAACAACAAGGTCAAATGAAATTTTTCTTGTTGAACTGAGAAAGTTTGCAAGGTTAAGGGCGTTTATGGCTCTCATTGCGGCAATCGCACCGCGCTCAATGCAGGGAATCTGCACAAGCCCTGCAATGGGGTCGCAGGTAAGACCTAAATGGTGCTCCATGGCAACCTCAGCCGCATACTCAATCTGCTCGATTCTCATGCCGAAAATTTCAGCAAGAGCTGCCGCAGCCATTGAACAGGCAGTACCCATTTCAGCCTGACAGCCGCATTCAGCACCGCTGACAGATGCGTTCGTTTTAACGAGAATACCGATAATGCCTGCAACTGCAAGGGCATCAATGATTTTTCTGTCAGAAAAACGTTTCTTTTCCTGCATGTATTTGAGAACTGCAGGCAGAACACTGCTTGCACCGCATGTAGGAGCAGTTACCACAATACCGCCGCCTGCGTTCTGTTCACCTACTGCAAAAGCATAGGCGCAGACCATTCTGTTTTCGTATGTAATTTCGCTCTCGTCAATGTGCTGCTGGTCAAGGAGATATCTTGCCTTTCTCTCAACCTTCAAGCCGCCGTCGAGAATTCCGTCAGTGAGAAGTCCTTCATTTATGCAGTCCTTCATTGCTGCCCATACCTCGGCAAGAAATTCCTTGATTTCTTCACCCTCATTCTGATAAACATAGTCACTGATACGGATTCTGTGCTTTTTGCAGTATTTTGCGATTTCTGCGAAAGTGTTTTCCTTGTAAACCTCTTTCGGTGCAACATGAGGTCTGCCCTCAATTGCAAAGTCACCGCCGCCGATGCTCATAACACGCATTTTTGCAATTTCCTCACCGTCTTTATAAGCGAAAAAGTCGGCTGTGTTTTCATGTGGGATATCCTCTGTTTTTACGTCAAAAATAATCTCTGTTTTAATTCCGTCAAAGCCCTCGGTGATTGCCTCGTCAGTGTGGTGGCCCTTGCCCGTTTTGGCAAGTGAGCCGTAGAGTATAGCCTTGAAGGAATCGGCATCAGGGTTTTCCTCCTTAAAAAGACGGGAAGCTCTGAAGGGTGCCATTGTATGTGAGCTTGAAGGACCTTTGCCTATTTTGTAAAGTTCTCTTAATGATTGCATTTTTACATTCCTGCCTTTACGAGGGAATAATGTCGCTTGAAGGTGCGTTGGCGTTCCATTCGATAAGAATTGAACGGACTGACAGCGGGTTTTCAGTAATTATCTGATTCGGTGAAAATCTGAGTGCGTTTATGATTTCCGTTTCGCTTTCTACATCATAAAAGGAAATTTTAAGCCAGTTTTCCTTGAGCATGGTTGAAAGAATCTCACTGAAGGCATCTGCTGTGCAGTTGATGCCGACGGCACCTGACTGAGAAATCTGATTTACAACCTGTGAGGCGTATTCTGTGTCCTTTACCTTGGATTTCTTTATTTCATAGTCAAGGTAAAAGGGTATTGAACAGTTCTGTCTTATGTAGGATGCCTGATTGATGTTCACACCTGTGAGAAAACAAACATCTTCCATTTTGTAATGCTTTACAAGCTCGTCTATTTTTTCAATGCCTGATGCATCTGTCAGGTGAAGATTTATACTGTGTGTACGCTGTGAGGAAGTGTTTATTTTTTCGTTGACGAAGCTGAGAAGATACTCAAGAGGCATCGTGTTCTCATCTATTTTCTCAGGACTTTCAGCAATGTACGGCACGCCGTCTTCATCAAAGCACACATCGACCTCGATGCAGTCAGCGTCATTCTGAAAAGCTGCTTTGACATAGAGAAGGGAGTTTTCTTCGTTATTGCCGAACCCGTTCTTCGTAGTAATCATACCGTCCTCGGGGAAGGAATAGTAGTTTTCAAAAAGCTCGTTTTTTGCGATTTTTACGGCGTTTCTTTTAACGGAAGGAACTGCAACGAGAGCTGTGAAAGAAGCCATAATTCCTATAACAACAAGAGCGCATGCTGCATAAAGAAGATGCTTTTTTTCAAATTTCTTCTTCAATTGCTGTACCTCCTGTAAAGTGCGGCTGTGATTTCGTTCAGTTCATCCATGTGCTTTTCGATGTCGGCAACAAGCGCAAACTGCGTTCTTGCACGCACAAGATTG